>CAIWCL010000270.1 GCA_903911205.1 uncultured bacterium | reverse complement strand
TGTGCTCGCCGCCGCGATCGGCGTCACGACCATGAACTGGGCTGCGGAGCGCGAGTGGAGTGAGGAAGGTTCGGTCGCGCTTGGCGTTTGTGCAACGCTCGCGACAGGCCTCGTCGCGGGCATGGTGAATGGCGCGCTCGTCGTCTTCGGGCGCATTGCGCCATTCATCGCGACGCTTGGCGGACTCGCTGCATTTCGCTCGGTGGCGCTCGCAATCGCGGAAGCAGGCGAGATTCGCTCGTCGAGTGCCACGCTCTTTGCGAAGTTTGGTCGCAGCGGTGTCCCGCTCGCGTGGGAATCGGGTGTAGACGAAGCAGGAAATGCCGTCTTCAAAGGCTTGGTCAACGCTGCCGGAAAGCCACTGACGCTGACCTACGGCATCATCGCGTTCATCGTGATCGCGATCGTGGCGCAGTGGTTCCTCTCGAAGAGTCGATTCGGTCGGCATGTGGTCGCCGTTGGCGCGAACGAAACAGCCGCGCGCTACGCGGGCATCAACGTCGATTGGGTGCGCTTTCGCGTGTACGCGATCATGGGATTGCTCGCGGGATTTGCAGGACTCCTGCTCAGTTCCCGCATGAATTCCGTTTCGACATCGGGCCTCGGACTCGGGTCGGAGCTCGATGCGATCGCGGCGGTGGTGATTGGCGGAACGAGCCTGCGCGGCGGATTTGGTCGCGTCTGGGGCACCGTGATCGGCATCTTGATTCTCGCGATGATTACGAACATTCTGACGATCTCACAGGTCAGTCCGTATTGGCAAGGCGCCGTGAAGGGCGGCGTCATCGTGCTCGCGGTGCTCGTGCAGCGCGGCTCCCGCGATTGAACGCGATGCCACGTGAACGCGATGCCACGTGAACGCGATGCCACGTGAAACGGTATCTTCCCGACTCCGGTCACTGCCCGACAACCCAGTGAGAAACGAATCGCGTTAAGACTGCGCGCGTCGAGTCGAAATCGATCGAGGACTCGATCAAAGAGGAACCCATGAAACTCGCTTCAACGCTCTCTCTCGGACTCATCGCATCCGCTTCGCTCCTCGGATTTGCCGCGAGCGCTCCAGTTGCTCCCGCCACGGCGGCGAAGCCCGTCGAACCGCAGGCTGCGAAGGTTCGCATTGGCGTTTCGATTCCGGCGGCCGATCACGGTTGGACTGCAGGTGTCGTTTGGTGGGCGAAGGAGTGCGCAAAGCTCCATCCAAACATTGAATGGACCATCGAAACGGCGAGCACGCCGGAAGAGCAGATCACCGATATCGAAACGATGGCGCCAAAGATTGACGGCCTCGTGGTCCTCGCAACGGAGAGCGCGCCGATCACCCCGGTTGCGAAGGAAGTGCACGAGCGCGGCGTCCTGATCGTGAATGTCGACCGTGGTTTCCTTGAACCGGTTGCCGACATTTTCATCGAAGGCGACAACAAAGCCTTCGGACGGAAGAGCGCGGAGTTCATGGTGGAAAAACTCGGCGGCAAGGGCAAGGCCAAGGGCAACATCATCATTCTTGAGGGAATTCCCTGCACGGTGAATACCGATCGCGTCAACGCGGCGCTTGAAGTCTTCAAAGCGGAGGCTGGTATCAAGATCGTCGGCCAACAGGCGGCAAATTGGAATCGTCAGAAGGCGCTCGAAGTGACGGAGACGTTGTTGGCGAAGGCGCCGAATGTGACGGCGATTTGGGCTTCGGACGACGACATGGCGCTCGGCGCGGAACAGGCGCTTGCGGAAAAGGGCATCGAAGGCGTTTGGATTCTTGGTGGCGCTGGCATGAAGGACATCATCAAGCGCGTCATGGACAAGGATCCGATGTATCCCGCGGACATCACCTATCCGCCGTCGATGATCGCGACGGGCATGGAGATGGCCGCCGCGGTGCTTCGCGATGGCAGCAAGGCTGCGAAATTGCAGTACATGCCGCGCCACCTCATGATCGACGTCGATCTCGTCACGCCGGAAAACGCGAAGCAGTTCTACTTCCCGAAGTCGGTCTACTGAGCATCGCGTGACCGAACCGCTGCAATTACAGCAGAACCTCGCAAACGGTTGGGCAGAGCTCGCGCGTGCGGTGGTTGATCGCAAGCACGTGTGGCACACACCCACGCTTGTCTCCATCGGACTCGATGGCGCACCAGTCGCGCGCACGGTGGTGATGCGCTGCGCGTCGGAAGAGTTCGCAGAGATCCGGTGTCACACAGATCGGCGTAGTCCGAAGATCGCCGAGATCGCGCGTGATGACCGTGTTTCGTGGCATTTCTACGCGCCGGAACTCAAATTGCAGTTGAGGTTGCGAGCGCGCGCGACCGTCCATCTCGACGACGGCGTGGCGGATGATGCGTGGGCGAAAGCCAGCCTCTCCAGTCGTCGTTGTTATCTCGCACCATCCGCGCCGAGCACCGTGTGCGCAGCACCAAGTCCAAACCTTCCTGAACATCTCCTCAAACGTGTGCCCACGCTTGAAGAGTCGTTGCCCGGCCGAGCAAACTTCGCTGTGGTGTCTACAAAGGTCGAGGAAGTCGATTGGCTTTGGCTTGCGTCCGAGGGACATCAACGCGCGCGCTTCACTCGCTCTGAAGGCCGATGGATTGGCGCGTGGATTGAAGCGTAGTCATCGTCATGCACAGCCGGCTTACGAACGCTTCCAGGCAGCACGCAGGGTGAGCGCAAACGGAATCCACCAAAGCAGATCGTTTGTCGGAATGGTGGCGCCGAAAGTCCAGGGAATTTCGCCACGCGAGGCCGTCCAGAGGAAGCCGATCGGGCCAAAGACCTTGCCCAAGAGACCGACGAGAACGATCGGCCAATGTCGAATGGGATCACGGCTCGCACAGAGGTAACCGATTCCATAGACACCAATCACCATCCCCAGACATTGCCAGATCCCGCGACCAGGACCAGTGAGCGGCTCCATGCCGACGAAACTGAAGAGCGCGTCTGGCGCGAGCACAACCCACGCGCCCCAAATCAGGTTGTAGATCCCCGCGGCGAGAAGCCACGTTCGCATCCATGGTCTGAAGTGTGGGGCGGAGAGGGCGTCGGAGGCATCGCGCATGGGGCGCGCTTCGCGACATGTGCCACTTGAGATTCGTACGCGCATTCCTCTGTTGAGCGCTTCTTTCTAGAAATGTACACTTGCGTTGTGCGGAATCAGAACGTCGATGATCGAGTTCAAACGGGCGTTTTCGCGCCGCTACTCATCGTCGGTGCGCCGCGCAGTGGAACGACGCTGTTCCAGCGCATGTTGCTCGCTGATCCGCGTTGTGCTGGTGGTCAGGAATCGCACTTCTTCGCGACATTTGGCCCTGTGCTTCGGGAGTTTGACCGGAAGCGTGCGATGGCGCGGCCGCATGGACTGGCATGCTATTGGACGCGTGAGGAAACGATCGAAAAGTTGCGCCGCCTTTGGATGGATGCGTTCGGACCTGTGCTCCTCGCACGTCCACATGCGACGCGACTTGTGGAGAAGACGCCGGATCACGCGCTCTGGCTTGATGTGGCTGCGGAAGTTTTGCCAAACGCGCGCGTACTGCATTTGGTGCGCGATAGTCGTGCCGTCGTCGCATCGCTTTTACGTGCTGGGCGCGCCGACTGGGGGAGGGGCTGGGCACCGAAGTCGCTGGATGCTGCGATTCAAGTCTGGCGTCGTCATGTCGAAGCCGCGCGTGCGTCACCCTTACCGGCGCATCTCGTTCGTATGGAAGATCTCATCGAGGACCCGGCGCGTGAACTCACCGCGATTGCGGAGTTCGCGGGGTTTGGTGCCGAGGCGCTGTGTCTTGATCGCACATTGCTGACGAGTCAGGATCGTTCGACGAGTGCCTTTGTCGCTGGTGGAGCGGTCGGTGCCCCGCCTGATGAACCTGAAGGTTTTCTGCGGTCTGCGAACGAATCGCGCGATGGTTGGAGACGAGAACTCGGTTGGTGGGACGAGCGTCGTGTGTGGAAGCAGACGAGCGACTTGCTGGAAACGCTCGGCTACTCACGGAACGGTTTGGAGCGTCGCGCGTGAGTGATGCCGAGGCGACATGGCTTTCCCCGTTGCTGAAATCGCCGCGTGTCACGGTGGTGATCATTGTGCGGGACGGCGAGCGATTTCTTGAAGAAGCGCTTCAAAGTGTCTGCGCGCAGACGATGACCGACTGGGAAGTTGTGGTGGTCGATGATGGATCCCGCGACGCGACGCGTGAAATCGCATTGCAGTTTGTCGATCGCAATGCAACGCGCTTTCGGCTGCTGCAGCATGAATTCGGGGCTTGTCATGGCATGAGCGCATCTCGGAACCTTGGCATCCAACATGCGCGTGGTATCGACATCACGTTCCTTGATCACGATGACACGATGTTGCCGAACAAACTCGAGCGACAGTGTGCTCTCCTGGATCGCCATCCACGTGCCGCCGCCGTCATCGGTCCGAATGTTCGGTGGTATTCCTGGAACGAGAGTCGGTCCAGCGATGACACGATGGCGCGCGAAGATGAGCTGCAAGATCTTGGTGTGCGCACGAAGCCGGAAGGAACCCTATTGGATCCGCCTTCGCTGCTTTCCGTGTTTCTTGTGCGAACGGACGCGACGCCGCAGGCGCCCATGGTGCGGCGCAAAGCGATCCTCGCTGTGCATGGTTTCGAGGATGAATTCCGCGACATGTATGAGGACCAGGTGTTTCTCGCGAAACTCTTGATCGCGCAGCCTGTCGTCGTTTCCGAGGAAGTGTGGCAACGCTATCGCCAACACCATGATTCGTGCGTAAGACGCTCGCATCGTGAGAGGCGGCAGCAGCGCGCGCGTCGGAGGTATCTCGGGTGGCTTGGCGTCTACCTGCGCAAGCGGAGCACGGAGTACGAGTCCGATGCTGCCCAAAGTGCCATGCTGCGCACGCTTGTTGCAGCAGTACGACGCGAATGGTGGAAGTCGATCGGAGCTTCTTTCCGAAGTACGCTTCGCGTGCGTCGTGTGCTGCGTCGTGTGCTGCGTCGTGCCCCGTAGTCGCGCGTCACGCTGCGGGCTCGGCGATGTCCGACGCGTACGCGGATCCACGCAATCGCTCGGCGAGTTCGCCGTACGCCACCACGGATTGGCGGAGATCATCGTCGGTTGCCTTTTCGACGCTCCCTGTCAGGGGGAGTGGTTCGACGTTCAGGAAATGCTCGACGCGTGCAATCGTCGCATCGTGGTCGCGAAGCAGCGTTTCGTAGGTCAGATCGAGTCGTGGGAGCGACAGAGTCGCCGCGAAGGAAAGCACGTCGCGTTGTGCTTCATCGACACGCGTCAGCATGGAGACGATCTCATCGACCGATGCATCGAGCGGAGGAAGCCGTGATTCGCCTTTGACGAGGTTCCATCGCCCGTACTGGCTGTGGATGCGACGCGCATTGAGAGTGGAAACAGCCAGTTTGAGCCGATTTTCACGCAGGAGTGTGATGATGCGTACATCGTTTGCGCGCAGCGTTGCTGCGAAGTCATCGAGTGATGCGACATCCTTCAACTTTGTCTTGAAGCCGACGGAGCGGATGCGTGCGCTTCGGTCGCCGCGATACAAACCGCGGAGATACTCCTCTTGCTCTTGAAGCTCAAGTCGAACGAGTTTTTCGCCTTCGACGAAAATCTCTGGATGCTGTGCGAGGCAGGAAATGAGATGTGAACTTCCGGTGCGACCTGGGAAAAGAACAACAAAACAGGTGCGCGCCGGCAGAGTTCGGCGGCTGTTGATGGAACGAACGGTTTTCGTCAGCCACGATCGCATGATCGAAAGGTAGCATGGCGTTGTGGCTGCGCACGTGTCGACAACGACGACCATCACGATTCCCCAAAGCGGTTTAAGCCGTTTGGCTGGCGAGCCGACGCGTCTCGAGCGGTGGACCGCGCCGTGGCGTGCACTTCCTAATCTCCTCGTGATCGGTGCCCAAAAGTCAGGCACGACGTCGTTGCACGGGTTTCTCGCCGGGCATCCCGAGATTCGTATGTCGCGGATCAAGGAATGTCATGTGCTTTGGAAGGCCGATTGGAACTTGCGCCAATACCGGGCGTTCTTTCCGCCACGATCAAAGTGCCGGGCGCCTGCTGTGAAGCACGTCGGCGATTCGACGCCGTATTACCTCTTCCACCCAACGGCCGCGATTTCCGCACAACGGCTCGATACGGCGCTTCGTGCGGAGGGGCGAACGCTTCGGGCCATCGTTGTGCTTCGCGATCCTGTCGAACGCGCTTGGAGCCAATACCAGCATGCGCTGCGACAGGAAACAGAGACCCTTTCGTTCGCAGAGGCGTTGGCCGCTGAGGAGGTGCGCCTCACGCAAGGAGCCTTCTCACACCAGCATCATTCGTATCAAGCACGTGGTCGCTATGCAGAGCAGCTTGAGCGATGGTTTGCGGCGCTTGGTCGTGGACGCATCCTCGTGCTGGAATTTCGTGAGTTGCTTGCCATGGATCTTCCGCTGCGTGAGCGTCTTCGCAAGTTCCTTGAACTTGAAGCGCCATTTCAAGGAGACATGCCGAGGTCGAACGCTGGGAAAGGTGAGCGAATCCCCGAGGAATTGCGCACGATGCTCGAGGAGTCTTTCGTAGCTCCGAATCGCGCGCTCGAGCAACTGCTCGGCGTGCGCTACCCGTGGATGCAGTGACTGGGGATGCAGTGACTGGGGATGTCGTGACTGGGGGTGCAGTGATTGGTGATGTAGTGACTGGGGATGCAGTGATTGGGGTTGAAGTGATTGGGGATGGATGGACCACGTGGTGGATGCTGTGACCAAGGAACGGGCCCTACACAATTGATGCAGACGCGCTTTCACCATCTCGATGCACTGCGCGCGACGGCGATGCTCCTCGGCATTGTGTTGCACGCATCACTTGCGTACACCGGTGGACCATGGATCGTGCGTGATGAAGGGCATGGCGGATTCGCCGCAGTCTTTTTCGCGATCCACGGATTCCGCATGCAGCTCTTCTTCCTCTTGAGCGGTTTCTTCACCGCGTTGCTCTGGCGGAGGCTCGGGCTTGCGGGGCTGCTGAAACAGCGCGCGGCGAGGATCGCGCTGCCGCTTTTTCTTGGGATTTTCACCATCATTCCGCTGTTGTGGGCGGTCGTGGCTTGGGCGGGTGCCGTGCAAGAAACGACGGCGGAAGCGTCAGCCGTCACCACGGACGCAACGGGCTCTGCAGCATCGGTTGCGGGTGATCTCGCGACGACCAACCATGCCCCCAAGCCACGTCCAATCATGGTCGCGATCTGGTTTCTCTTTCGATTTCCTGTCTTTCATCATCTCTGGTTTCTCTGGTTCCTCTGCTGGATGATGGTGGGTTTCGCACTCGTCGCGTGGTGCGCGGAGCGCGGCGTTGGTCGCCGTCTGAGCGGTTGGCTGCGCGCGCCTTCTGCGGTCACGCGGCTCTTTATTGGTTCAGCAGGTGCGTTGATCTGGCTTGTCCCGCTGACGACCATCAGTTACGCGCTGATGAAGCTGACCGCAGATGGCGCGGTTTTTGGGCCGGATACCTCGGGTGGGCTGCTCCCGATTCCTGGTGTGCTCTTCCACTACAGCGTGTTCTTTCTGATGGGTGCACTACTCTTCGAAGTGCCCGACGCCATGCGCGGCTTTTCACATCGCTGGCTGCTTGCACTCATCGGTGCAGTCGTGCTGTTCCCACTTGCTGCGGGATTTGCGATTGGATTACCGTGGACTTTTGGCCTCGTGCCGAACACGGCCGCGCATCGGACGCTCGCCTTCACTGGGCAAGCGCTTTACGCGTGGCTTGCGAGTATCGCACTACTCGGACTTTTCGCGCGACTCTTTTCAAGCGAACGACCGAGTCTGCGCTACCTCGCAGACAGTGCATACTGGCTCTATCTTGCCCACTTACCGCTCGTTGTTGCAGGTCAAGTGCTGCTTCGAAACGTCGCGTGGCCGCCCGTTGTGAAGTTTGTCGTCCTCACGCTGGTTTCGACAGCACTGTTGCTCGCAAGTTACGAGTGGTGCGTGCGACGAACGTGGATCGGAGTGCTGCTCAACGGTCGTCGCGCGACGTAAGTCGCATTCAACCCGTCCATGCGGCGAGCAGAAGCCCAAGATCCGCGGCATTCACAAGTTCGTCGCCATTGAGATCCGCGGGACCACCGAATTCGCCCCACGCAGCGAGAAGGAGCGCGAGGTCATCAGCGCCGACAGCGCCGTCGCCGGTGAGATCTTCAGGCATCACGGGAATCATGCGTACGAGTTGCGTCGTGGTGGATCCCGCGAAACGTGCCCCCGCAAGGATGACGCGACCGTTGGTGACGGTGCCGAGGCTCGTGACCGACCACCCAATCTCGCTCGAAGCAAGCAGGAGATTTGGTTCGATGTTCGTTTCGCCGACAAAACTCATCCAAATGCCGCCGTACTGCACGTACGCAGAAACATCGCCGGTGTCGTTGATCGATTGCGCAGAGGTCGTGGTCGCGCATCCACCGACAAACTCCCAACCAACCGTCGGTCGATAGCGCAGCGGAAAGTTGCTGCAACCAGAGAAACCAAGGACGTAACCACAGAAGTTCCCGCTATTCGAAAGATCAGTTCCTACGAAGCCTTGCCAATTTCCTGGCGGCAGCGGAATCGTCGTGAGCGACATGTCATCGAGGTCAAGCAGTTGGTTCCACGCGAGGACGACGCGATGTTCGTTGACGTCCGCCGGCAACGAAATCTGTGGAAGCAACTGTGCGCCATTCGCTGTGAAACGCACCGATCGCGAGTACATGCCGAGGCCGAGTCCGCCGGAGCCGCCGACGATGTCGCCATGGCTATTGACTGCGCTGGCGGTGCTGAACGTGTCACCGGGATACGGAGTGAGCAGCGCAAAGACGTAGCCCTTTTTCGTCGGGTACCACGCCGCAGCACGCGAGCCAATCGATGCGATGGATTGCACGCTCACCGCGCCGACGATGATGCCGTTGGAACTGATCGCGTAGGCATCAGAACTCTGCCACTCCGCGGGCGTGGGAAGAAGCGTTGGTTCCTCACCGCGCACTGCGACAAAGGCGCGCCCAACTTGTTGCGCATTCAACGAGCGGCCGACGATCGTCAGCGACTCGTTCATGTCGTAACCGGAGAGACCTGTCGCGTTGAGGCCGACGGGTTCCACGCGATACGTCGGTGGTGCGGCGTATGTGGTGGTCGCGAACACGCTCCACGCAAGCGCCGCAGAACACACGACAGCGGCGCGTTGACGCATCGATGAGTACGCAAGTTTGAGACGGCTCTTCTGCATGACGGGCTCCCGGAAGGATGACACTTGCATGCGTACATGCAAGTGTGGATGCAAGCTTGGATGCAAGCGTGCGTCCAGAAGGAGCCATTGTTCGTGCTCGAGATACAGCGAACGACCTTTTCTCCGCAGTTTTCGGACAGAAGCCCAACGAAAATCCCAGCGAAAATCAACGCCACGATGTCAGGAATGCGTGGATCGGAGCGGGTGACGGGAAGAGTCCCTGCGCCAAGTGTTCGTCTCTGAAGCTCGTCGCGCGCGTCAAGCCTTCGCGGCGAGATGCTTCGTCAGCGCGGCGTTCGCGGGTGACTGCCATGCTTCGATGCCGACCGCCGCAATGATCGCGATCATCATCAAGAGACTTTCGGTTGACACCTGATCGACACCCTTCGAAAGCGCCGATGCGAACTGCGCCTCCGTCGGTGGGTTCTGAACCGCGGAGGATTCGTCGACTTCGAGGTCCTTGTGCGAAACGCCGAGCGCGCTGTAGAGCGCCGTCAGATCGGGCTTACGAACAGCCATGTAGGTCACCGCGAAGAACGGCGCACCCAAGCGCGGTTCTCGTCCGAGTGCACGCATCGTTCCGAAGGTGTCTGCCATGCGCCATTGCGACTTGACCGACTGCGGGCGCGCGTTGATCGCCCCGCCGACCAAACGCGCGAACGCTTCGTAATCGTCCGGCATGCCCTTCAAGTGACGAACGCACTGGAGGATCAACTCATTGCGGAACGCGACGGGGAGGGTCGGCCAAACGACTTCAAGCATGACAAAGCACTTTCAAACGCGATGGAATCGGGGCGTTCAAGTGTGTCGGGTGCGCCCCGAAACTTGAACGGGCGGAGAGCATATCCGCGGCCGCGATTCCTCGCAGATCGGGTCGTGCCCGTCCAATCGTTCGCGCGGTCCGTACGATGCGCACCTGCGAATTTCGGCCTGCGCTGGGTGTCCAGCGCGGATCGGGCTTCGCATCGAATCGAACTGCATTTCTGGAGCGCATGCATGGTCCGTCGCGCAGCAATCTTTCTCACCGTCGCGTTCTCCTGTGGTGTCACACACTGCGCGCGCGCGGCAGACGTGCCGCTCTTCGTCGACGGCCAAGCACAAGTGGTCGAGGCGTTCTCCGATGCGACGAAGTGGAAGCGCGACGCGCTTTGGGTTGAAACCGAGTTTGACTCGGACGGTGATGGCAAGCGCGATCGCATGTTCGTGAACGTCACGCGTCCAGCGCAGACGGAGAACGGGCTCAAAGTCGCGTCGATCTACGAGACCAGTCCGTATTACGCGGCGACGGCATCCGAGTCGCCCAACTTCGTCTGGAATCCGCGTCACGAACTCGACGTTGAGCCGCCATCGCACCAAGGGCCACCCTCGATTCCGTTCAATCCGAATAAGAAGCGGATCAGCAACGGTCTCATCGCGGAGTGGGTTCCACGCGGATTTGCAGTCGTGCACTCGGAGTCGCCGGGAACAGGTCTCTCGCAAGGTGTTCCGACGGTTGGTGGCATCAACGAATCGCTCGCGCCGAAAGCCGTCATCGACTGGCTCAACGGACGCGCGAAAGGTTTCACGCAACCGGACGGCGGCGAAGAAGTTGTTGCCACGTGGTCAACCGGCAAGGTTGGCATGACAGGGACCTCGTACAACGGCACGCTTTGCCTCGCGGCTGCGACGACGGGCGTGGAAGGCCTTGCCGCCATCATTCCGGTGGCGCCGAACACTTCGTACTACCGCTACTACCGCGCCAACGGGCTCGTTCGTCACCCAGGCGGATACATGGGTGAAGACATGGATGTGCTCTACCAATTCATCCAAAGTGGCGATCCCGCGAAGCGCGGGTGGTCGGATGAAAAGATCCTCAAGGGCGAACTGCTCGCGGGAATCGATCGGCGCACGGGCGATTGGAATGATTTCTGGGAAGCGCGCGACTATTGGCTGCAACTCGACAATGTCAAGGTTCCCACGCTGCTCGCGCACGGGTTGAACGACTGGAATGTGATGCCTTCACATAGCACGCACGTGCACGCAGAGTTGAAGAAGCGCGGCGTGCCGACGAAGCTCTTCTTGCATCAAGGTGGGCACGGTGGCGATCCACCGTTTGAAGTGATGAATCGTTGGTTCACGCGCTATCTGTGCGGTGTCGAGAATGGCGTGGAATCGGATGCAGGCGCGTTGGTAGTGCGCGAGGGCGATCGACGCACTGCACCGACGGCATACGCCTCATGGCCGAATCCTGAGGCACAGTCCGTTCTGCTTCGTCCAACGGCAGGCGGCGGTGAAATCGGCGCGCTGGCATTCGACGCTGCGGCCAGTGATGCGAAAGAGTCGCTCGTTGATGATGTTGCGAAGAGCGGCGGGGAACTCGCGAAGGCAGCGAGTTCGTCAAACCGCTTGCTCTACGCGCTTCCGAAGTTCTCGAAGCCGCTGCATGTGTCAGGTACACCCAAGTTGCGCATTCGCGTGTCGGCCGACAAACCCGCGGCGAATCTCTCCGTGTGGCTCGTGTCGCTCCCGTGGAATGGTGGGCGCAACATCAATGCCGACATCGTCACGCGAGGATGGGCGGATCCGCGCAATCACGCATCGCTCGAAACGCAGGAGCCGCTCGAGCCCGGTCGCTTCTACGACCTTGTGTTTGATCTCGAACCCGATGACCAGATTATTCCTGCGGGCGAGCAACTGGCGATCATGATTTTCAGTAGCGATCGTGACTTCACGTTGTGGCCGGAAGCTGGGACGAAGTTGACGGTGGATCTCGCAGGAACCTCGCTTGAGTTGCCGGTGGTTGGCGGACAAAAGGCGTTGGCGGAAGCGGTCGTGCCGGCGCCAACGGCGGAAGCGTCGACGAATTGATGCGCGCCCACGATGCCATGTTTCACGATGCTATCTTTCTCGATCTCGATGGCTGTCTCGTCGACTCGACGCGGGCGATCACAAACACGTTCGACCATGCGCTCGCGTCGGTCGGCATCGCGCCGCGCGCGCCTGCGGTGACGCGCTCGTTCATCGGTCCGCCGCTTCGGGCAACCTTCGACCGCATCGTGGTTGAGGAGGGCCGCGATCCAGTGCTGGCAGTCGAACTCGTCGCGCGCTACCGCGAGCGGTACCGCACGATGTCTGCGATTGAAACCGAGATCATCGAGGGAATTCCCGAAGTGCTCGCGCTGCTTCGGGAAGACGCTCCGATCGCAATCGTGACCTCGAAACTCGGCGTGGTTGCGGAGCGCTTGGTCGATGAGATCGGCCTGCGTGCACATGTCGCGCGCATCTTCGCGCCCGAGGATGAACACGCGATCGAGCCGAAGGAAGTCACGCTCCGCAGAGCACTCGCAGCGACCCGCGCGCGGCCGCACGCTGCGGTCATGATCGGCGACCGCGAGCACGATGTCCTCGCTGGTCGCGCCTGCGGCACCGCGACCGTTGGGGTCCTCTGGGGTGCCGGCGATCGCGCCGAACTCGAGGCCGCCGGCGCGCACGCGATCGTCTCCGAAGTGCAGGCACTGCACGGCGCCGTGCGCGCGCTGGTTGAGTCTTCGATAGGATCACCATGATGCACGATTACCAGCGGCAGTTCGTTGATTTCATGGTTGAAGTGGGTGTGCTCACCTTCGGCGACTTCACCACGAAGAGTGGACGCAAGACACCATATTTCGTCAACACCGGAAAGTACCGGTCGGGTGTGCAATTGGCCAAACTCGGTCGCGCGTACGCCGATGCGATCGAGCGGTCGTTTCCGGAAGGTTTCGATTGCCTCTTTGGGCCCGCCTACAAGGGCATTCCGTTGGTCGTTGCCGTCGCGATGGCGTTTGCGGAGCGTGGCCGTGAGGTTGAATTCTGTTTCAACCGAAAGGAAGCGAAGGATCACGGCGAAGGCGGCTTGCTCGTGGGCCGCAAATTGCAGCATGGTGATCGCGTCTTGATCGTGGAAGACGTGACGACCGCGGGAACCTCCATACGCGAAACAGTGCCGATTCTGCGCGCCGCTGCCGACATTCGACTTGCCGGTCTCGTCGTGTCGGTCGATCGACAAGAGCGTGCGAGTGAAGCATCGACGCGCACCGCGCTCGCTGAAGTCGGTGCAGAGTTCTCCATGCCAACCGCGGCAATCGTGAACATCGATGAAGTTGTCGCACATCTCGGCGATCGACTGACGGCCGACGATCGTGCGCGCATCGCGGCGTATCGCGCGCAGTACGGCGCTCACGCAATCTGAAAGTTTCCCTGTTGCGTTGCCACGCGAGGATGGACATGATACTTGCATCATGGTGCAAGGACGCAAGCGTTCATCTGCCAAAACTGCGCGTGTTCCATCGACTCCGCGTGCGGCGGCGGCCTGTCGTCGGCCTGTTGATGGACTCTTGGATCCCGCGCTCTTTCAAGCGCTCGGAGATCCGACCCGGGTGCGGCTTCTGGCCTGTTTGATGAAGTGCGGACGCGCATGCTTCGTGAGTGAAGTCGCCGAGTGCTGCTCGGTCGACCTCTCCGTCGTTTCACGACATTTACAGGCACTCGCACGCGAAGGTGTCGTGGAGTCGGCGCGAAACGGGCGACTGGTTTCCTACCAAGTTTGCTACGCATCGCTCGCGAAGCGCTTGCGCGATCTCGCCTCGGCGATCGATGCTTGTGCACCACGTCGGGCGAATGCATCGACCGTTGGTCCATCGCACCAGAAGCGATCAAATCAGTCTTGCGAAGGAGATTCCTGTGGCTGCTGAACGAATGCGTGTGCTCTTCCTCTGTACCGGAAACAGTTGTCGGAGCCAAATGGCGGAAGGTTTCGCACGCGCGCTGCGAGGCGATCGCGTCGAAGCCTTTTCTGCGGGGACCAATCCGCACGGGCTCAATCCGCTGGCCGTTCGAGCGATGGCAGAGGTGGGCATCGACATTTCGAAACATCTCTCTCGTCGTCCAGAGGACATCGGCGTTGCCTTCGACGTCGTCGTCACCGTGTGCGACTCGGCGCATGAGTCATGTCCGGTCTTTCCTGGAGCTCGCGTCGTGCACGTTGGATTTGATGATCCGCCGCGTCTTGCGCGAGGTGCCGCGAGTGACGACGAAGCGATGCAGCACTATCGACGAGTGCGCGATGAGATTCGCGCGTTTGTCGAGACGATCCCAGACTCGCTTGTGGCGCCGACATCCGACAACTGCTGTGGATGCACGCCAGGTTGCTGTGAGGAGATCGGAGGTTCCGACAACCGCGCGAGCGCGCTTTCGCTGATGACGCCGACTGTCGTGGAGCAGGACGCTGTTCGAGGACAAGTTCGTGAGGGCTACGCACGCATTGCAGCGACCGGCTCATGGTCGTCGTTCTCAGGGTCGTCGTTCTCAGGGTCGTCGTTGACCGAGAGTGCCGGATCGTGCTGCGCCGGCGGTGGCTGCTGCGGTCCTGCGACCTTCACGCCAGAACAACTCGCGCAGGCGATCGGGTACAGCGCGGGCGAACTTGAAGTTGTTCCGGAAGGCTCCAACATGGGTCTTTCCTGCGGAAATCCCACCGCGATCGCTGCGTTGCGGCCTGGTGAAACCGTGCTCGATCTTGGAGCTGGTGGTGGATTTGATTGTTTCATCGCCGGCTCGAAAGTTGGTGCGACCGGTCGCGTGATTGGTGTGGATATGACTCCCGCGATGATTTCCAAGGCGCGCGCGAACATCGCCGGTTACTCGGTACAAACAGGGCTTTCGAATGTTGAGTTTCGTCTCGGCGAGATCGAGCATCTTCCTGTCGCAGACAACACCGTCGACGCGGTCATCTCGAATTGCGTGATCAACCTGTCGCCATCGAAGAAGCACGTGTGGCAAGAGATCGCACGTGTGTTGAAGCCCGGTGGTCGCGTCGCCGTTTCAGATTTGGCGCTCCTTCGGCCGCTCCCTGATGCGGTGCGCGCCGATCTTGAAGCACTCGTTGGTTGTGTCGCAGGTGCGGTGTTGGTCGAGGAGATGCGGGCACTCGCCGAAGCAGCGGGGCTTGTGGAGGTTCGACTGCAGTCGAAATCAGAGTACATCGATGCGATGACCAGCTGGGAAGATCCGCTCTATCAACGCATTGTTGCAGCGCTCCCGAACGGGAGTCGCGTGAGCGAGTTTGTCACAAGCCTTGATGTGACGGCGGTGAAGCCGTGAACGAGCGCTTGAAGCAGAGTCCACACGCGGCGTCGCCCACGAAAGCCAGCGCGTCATCGCAAGAAAGCGCGTGCTGTCCGTCCGACGCGCCTCCGAGGCTTTCGTTCCTCGATCGCTATCTCACGCTGTGGATCTTTCTCGCGATGGCACTTGGTGTCGCGCTGGGCAGATTCGTCCCCGCGGTGCGCGACCTTGCGGATCGCACGACGGTCGGTTCAACCAACATTCCGATCGCGATCGGGCTTGTGTTGATGATGTTTCCGCCGCTTGCGAAGGTTCGCTACGAAGAATTGCCGCGGGTGTTCCGTGACTGGAAAATCTTGGCGATTTCGCTCATTCAGAACTGGATTGTCGGTCCTGTGCTGATGTTCGCGTTGGCAGCGTTCTTTCTCGCGGGTCAGCCGGAATTCATGCTCGGTCTCATCATGGTTGGGCTTGCGCGTTGCATCGCGATGGTGCTCGTCTGGAACGATCTTGCAAAGGGAAGTTCGGAATACGCAGCAGGGCTGGTTGCATTCAACAGCATTTTCCAAGTGCTTTTCTTCGGGGTGTATGCATGGATCTTTATGACATGGCTCCCACCTCTCGTTGGACTTGAGGGAGTTGTTGTCGATGTCTCGATGGGCGAGATCTTCGGAAGCGTGCTGATCTATCTCGGGCTGCCGTTTGCGGCCGGAATCATCACGCGAACGGTCTTGCGTCGCGTTCAGGGAGATCCTTGGTACACGCAGCAGTTCCTTCCCCGCATTGCGCCCATCACGCTCGTTGCTTTGCTCTTCACGATTGTCGTGATGTTTGCGTTGCAGGGAGAACGGATCGTCGCTGCGCCGCTCGACATCGTTCGTATTGCCATTCCGCTTGTGCTGTACTTCACGATCATGTTCTTCGTGTCGTACTTCATGGCACGACGAGTGGGTGCTGAGTACGAGCGTGCGGCAACGCTTGCGTTCACGGCGAGTGGGAACAATTTCGAACTCGCGATTGCGGTCGCGATTTCTGTCTTCGGAATCTCGTCGGGCACCGCGTTCGCAACGGTGATTGGCCCGCTCGTTGAGGTGCCAGCGCTCATTCTGCTTGTTGGTGCGGCGCTCCGATTTCGCAAGCGCACAGAGCATGCAGGGCTGCGCGAAGCGCGCACCTGAAGCGACGAAAAAGCTCCAATCCGCGTAGAACCGTCTCAGTGCCGCGCGGACACGCATGATGTGTCGGATCACGGGTTTGCGTTGGATTCCCTCCCGTCGCAGGGCCGCGACGGTGCTATTCTCTCGGCCCTTCCGTCGCGCCCTGACGGAACGAATGGAGCAATACATCATGCAGAGCGCAAGCAAGTGCCCCTTCGCCGGCGGCTTTCTCAAGAACACCAACCAAGGCACCTACACCCGTGATTGGTGGCCGAATCAATTGGATCTCGCACCGCTCAAGCGGAATTCGCCGATGGCGGATCCGATGGGCAACGACTTCCATTACGCGAAGGAGTTCAAGTCGCTTGATCTCCACGCGGTCGTCGCGGATCTCCGCACGCTCATGACTTCGTCGCAGCCGTGGTGGCCTGCCGATTACGGTCACTACGGGCCGTTCTTCATCCGCATGGCGTGGCATAGCGCAGGCACCTATCGCACGATCGATGGTCGTGGTGGTGGGGGCGCGGGCATGTTGCGGTTTGCGCCGCTCGGCAGTTGGCCCGACAACGCGAATCTCGACAAGGCGCGGCGTCTGCTTTGGCCGATCAAGCAGAAGTATGGCAAGAAGATTTCCTGGGCGGATCTCATGATCCTCACGGGCAATGTCGCGCTTGAATCGATGGGCTTCAAGACCTTTGGTTTCGCGGGCGGACGCGTGGATATGTGGGAGCCCGATGAAACCTATTGGGGTTCGGAGAAGTCATGGCTCGGCGACGAGCGCTACATCGGCGATCGCGTTCTTGAGAATCCGCTTGCCGCAGTGCAGATGGGCCTCATCTATGTGAATCCGGAAGGGCCAAACGGGAATCCAGATCCATTGCTTTCGGCGCGCGATATCCGCGAGACCTTCGCACGCATGGCCATGAACGACGAAGAAACCGTCGCGTTGATCGCGGGCGGTCACACCTTCGGCAAGACCCACGGCGCCGCAGATCCATCGAAGTATGTCGGTCGCGAACCGGAAGGCGCGCCACTGCAAGAGATGGGCCTTGGTTGGAAGAACTCGTTCGGCACTGGTCACGGAGCCGACACCATCACGAGCGGACTCGAAGGCGCGTGGACGCCGAATCCAACACAGTGGGACAACGGCTACTTCGACACGCTGTTTGGTAACGAATGGAAACTCACGAAGAGTCCGGCTGGCGCGCATCAGTGGGTGCCGAAGGGGGCTTCGGTCACCGCACCTGCTGCGCACGACGCGTCGAAGCGTGAAACCGTCATCATGCTGACGACCGATCTCGCACTTCGCATGGATCCGGCGTACGAGAAGGTTTCGCGTCACTTCCACAAGAATCCTGCGGCGTTCGCCGACGCGTTCGCGCGCGCGTGGTTCAAGTTGACGCACCGCGATATGGGCCCGCGCTCGCGCTACCTCGGCGCACTCGTGCCGAAGGAAGAACTGGTGTGGCAGGATCCGATGCCAGCGGTTTCGCACGAACTCGTGAACGCGAGCGATGTTGCCGCGTTGAAGGTCAAGATCCTCGCTTCGGGCCTCACGGTTTCGCAACTTGTTGTCACGGCATGGGCTTCGGCTTCGACCTTCCGCGGCACTGATAAGCGCGGTGGCGCGAATGGTGCGCGTATTCGATTGGCTCCGCAGAATTCGTGGAAGGCGAACAACCCAACCGCGCTCGGGATTGTGCTCGGTACGCTTGAGAAGCTTCGCGCAGAGTTCAATGCAGCATCTGGCAAGAAGCAGATTTCGCTTGCCGACATGATCGTGCTTGCGGGTTGCGCGGGCGTTGAGAAGTCGGCTGCGGACGCAGGCTGCGCGATCACGGTGCCGTTCACGCCGGGCCGCACCGATGCGACGGCTGAGCAAACCGACGCTGCGAGTTTCAAGTACCTCGAGCCCGCCTACGACGGTTTCCGCAACTACCTCGCGCACAGTCTTTCGCGACGCGCGGAACATCTCCTGATCGACAAGGCGGATTTGCTCACGCTGACGCCGCCCGAGATGACCGTACTCGTTGGTGGCATGCGCGCGATCGGTGCGAATTTCGATGGTTCGTCTGTCGGCATTCTCACCAAGCGTCCTGGCACGCTCACGGCGGATTTCTTCACGAACATCCTCGATATCGCAACCGAGTGGACGCCCGCATCGAGTGATGAAGAGCTCTTTAACGGCCGCTGCCGCGCGACTGGGCAGGCGAAGTGGACGGCGAGCCGCGTCGATCTCGCCTTCGGATCGAACTCGCAACTTCGCGCCTTGAGCGAGGTGTACGCAAGCAGCGACGCGAAGGAGAAGTTTGTGCACGACTTCGTTGCGGCATGGACGAAGGTCATGAACCTCGATCGATTTGATTTGGCCTAAGCAGGGCGCGGCTCCTCAGGCGTTCTCTCCGTCGTCTCCTCCGTGGTGGGGCGCGCTCGCGGGCGGATCTCTCCGATCTCGCGGATGGCTTTGAAGACCGTCCGACGAGGTCTCTCAGGCAAAGCAATCTCGAATCGCCCCGACCCTCGGTCGGGGCGATTTCATTCCCCCGCACCACGTTTCGCCTGAAATGCACAGAAAGCACACCGCTCCGTCGGTACGCATGAACCGCATTTCCGCATGAAATTCTCGCCAATATCTGCAGTCTGTGTGTGTCGTACGGACAGCACATTTGCAGTCGATGCACTCCGCCCCTTCATAAATCTGCGCAAAAGGAAAATCCATGACAGAAGTTCGTCGCGAAACAGACAGTCTCGGTTCGGTTGATGTCCCAGCGAATTGCTTGTGGGGCGCGCAGACGCAGCGCTCACTTGAGCACTTCAGTATCGGCACCGAACTGATTCCGCGCGAGATGATCGGCGCCTACGCGACGCTCAAGAAGGCCGCGGCCATGGCGAACCACGACGGCAAGCGCCTTGCTGACGAACAGTTTCGGCTGATCGTTGCGACCTGCGATGAGATTCTCGCTGGCCAACACGCCGACATGTTTCCGCTCCATGTGTGGATGACGGGAAGCGGCACGCAGTTCAACATGAACGTGAACGAAGTGATGTCGAACCGTTGCTGCCAGATGGCCGGCACCGCGCTCGGGAGCAAGACGCCTGTCCATCCGAACGACCACGTCAACATGTCGCAGTCGTCGAACGATTCGTTCCCGACGGCGATGAACATCGCGGCCGCGGTGCATGCGAAGCGTGATTTGCTTCCGGCGCTCACGATGCTGCGTGACGCGATCTCCGCGAAGGCCGCGGAATGGAAAGACGTCATCAAGATCGGCCGCACGCACATGCAAGACGCAACACCGCTCACGCTCGGGCAGGAGTGGTCGGGCTACGCAGCAGCAATAGACGACGACATCAAGCGCATCGAAGACGCACTCGTCGGCGTGTATCGACTCGCGCTCGGCGGCACGGCGGTAGGTACGGGGATCAACTCCGCGCCTGGATTTGCTGAAGCTGCAGCGGCGAAGATCGCGGAATTGACGGGGCTCCCCTTTGTGACTGCGCCGAACAAGTTCTGCGTGCAAGGTGGCCACGACGCGCTCGTTCACTTGTCGGGCGCGATGCGTACGCTCGCGGTCACGCTCTACAAAGTCGGCAACGACGTGCGGCTGATGTCGTGCGGCCCGCGCGCGGGCTTCGCAGAACTCGTGATTCCCGCGAACGAGCCGGGTTCGTCGATCATGCCAGGTAAGGTCAATCCAACGCAGGCTGAAGCGCTCACGATGCTCTCCGTGCAAGTCATGGCGAACGACGTCGCGGTCGGTTTCGGCGGCGCGGGCGGCTATCTCGAGATGAACGTCTATAAGCCGCTCATCATTCACAACGTGATGCAGTCGATTCGCCTGCTCACCGACGGCACGACGAACTTCCGACGATTCCTCGTCGAAGGCACGAAGCCGAATCTCAAGAAGATCGGCGAGTATGTCGAGCGCTCGCTCATGCTTGTCACGGCGTTGTCGCCGGTGATCGGCTACGACAAAGCGTCGAAGATCGCGCACTACGCGCTCGACAACGACCTCACGCTCAAGGAAGCCGCGCTCAAGCTCGGCTTCGTGAGCAGTGAAGAGTTCGATCGCATCGTCGACCCACGCAAGATGGTGGCGCCGTACGTCGCAGCTGGATGAGATTCGATCATTCGTGCCCCTGTATGAGGCGTGTGGGCACGTGCTCCATCAGATATCAACGCAAACTCTCTTGAGAACAGGACATTCCTATGGCAACCAACAACACAACACCAACCGCGAAGCGCGGCAGCGAACTTCTTCACGATCCCGCCCTCAACAAGTCGACGGCCTACACCGAGTCGGAGCGTCAAGCGCTCGGGCTCGTCGGCCTCGTCCCCGACACGACCGAGTCGGAAGACTTGCAGTTGCGCCGCGTCATGCTGCAACTCTCGCACAAGACGACGGATCTCGACCGCTACGTCTACCTCGTCAATCTGCTCGATCACGATGAGACGCTCTTCTACCGCACGATCATGTCCGATCCTGCGCGATTCCTTCCCATCGTGTACGACCCGACCATCGGCGACGCGTGCCTCAAGTTCGGCCACATTTTCCGTGGTCCTCGCGGCATGTACCTTTCGATCAAGCGTCGTGGCCATGTGAAGGAAATTCTGCGCAACTGGCCCGTCAAGGACGTGCGCTTCATCTGCGTCACCGACGGTGGCCGCATCCTCGGTCTTGGCGATCTCGGCGCGAACGGCATGGGTATTCCGATCGGAAAGCTCCAGCTCTACACGGCCGCGGCCGCAGTACCTCCGCAAGGGCTCATGCCGATGTACCTCGACGCGGGTACGAACAACGAGCAGTACCTCAATGATCCGCTCTACCTCGGCCTGCGCGAGCGTCGACCTTCGACGGAAGATCTGTACTCGTTCGTCGATGAATTCGTCGAGGCGGTGCAAGAAGTCTTCCCGAAGTGCTGCATCCACTTCGAAGACTGGACCGGCGTCGACGCAATGCATCTCCTCGAGCGTTACCGCAACAAGGCGTGCGTGTACAACGACGATGTGCAGGGAACCGCAGGCATCACGCTTGCGGGCATGATCAATGCGACGAAGTTGAAGGGAACGCTTCTGAAGGATGAGAAGTACCTCTTCCTCGGTGCGGGTTCTGCAGGCATCGGCTTGGCAAACTTGCTTTGCTCGGCGCTCGTGCAGCAGGGGATGTCGCTCCAAGATGCGCAGTCGCGCGTCCACATGTTCGATGTCAATGGATTGCTTGAGTCGACTCGAACTGACCTCTATGACTTTCAGAAGCCCTATGCACACACGCACGCGCCAACGCGTGACTTTGTGCAGGCGATCGAAAGCATCAGGCCGACGACCATCATTGGCGTCAGCACCATCGGTGGTGCGTTTACACAGAAGGTTGTTGAGGCAATGGCCCGCGTGAACGAGCGGCCGGTCATTCTGGCCCTCTCAAACCCAACCAACCACGCTGAGTGCACGGCCGAACAGGCGTACACATGGTCGAAGGGGAAGGCCATCTACGCGGCAGGCGTTCCATTCCCCCCGTTCCACATGAGCGGGCAGACATACCTACCTGGACAAGCCAACAACTTCTATATCTTCCCCGCGGTCGGCATGGCGATTTACGCGACGGAAGCGAAGCGCGTCACGGATTCGATGTTCATCGAGGCTGCGAGCGCGGTTGCCGATCAGGTCCCAGCGGAGCTTTTGAAGCAGGGGCTTCTTTACCCACTGCAGTCGAACATTCTCGAGACCGAAATCAAGACAGCCGCGCGCGTCGCGAAGCTCATCTTCGATCTCGGCCTCGCGCGTGTCGCGCGTCCGGCCGATATGGAAGCGTTGATCCGCTCGCACGTGTACACGCCGACCTATCCAAAGTTGGTCTGACGAGATCATGACATCGAACTTCACTGTTCTCTGTCCTCGCGCGCGAAGTTTGCGCCGCTCAACCTTGGGCGTGATGTCGTGTTTGTCGCTCTTTGCTCCGTCCGGCGCGTTCGCACAGAACGCGTCGGGCGGAGTAGCAGGCGGAGTAGCGGGCGAAGTAGCGGGGGGTGCGGCGGAAACGACACCGCGCAACAGTGTGCCGATGACCGCTGCACAGACGGCGAAGCAGAACTTCGAGTCGAACTATCTGTTGGGCGACTGGGGCGGCGCACGAACGGCGCTGTGGGAACTCGGTATCGATCCGCAGTTCCTCTTGATCACCGACCCGTACGGCAACCCGACGGGTGGGAAGAAGCAGGGGTTCGCGACGTACAGCATGTTTTGCGCGGATCTCGGCATCGACACCGAGCGTGCGTTCGCACTTCCGGGCGGAGAGTTCGACGTTGGTTTCTCTGTCAACTTCGGCTCGCAGTTGACGCAGGACTACGTCGGCAACGTGTTCCCGATTCAGTCGTCGGACGTCGCTCCTGAAGGCGCGCGACTGACCAATCTGTCGTATACGCAAGCGTTCTTCGGCGAGAAGTTAAGTATTCGCGGCGGGCGCTTTTCACTCGATGCGCTCTACGGCGAAGAGTTTGCCGGTTCAGAGTACTTCCGCGCCTTCACGTCGGTGGCGTTCAACGCCATTCCGTTTGCGATCTTCTACAACGCTCCGGGCCCGTTCGGCTATCCAGCCACGACTTGGGGCGCGCGCGTCAAGGTCGAGCCCGCCGATGAGTTCTACGTGATGGGCGCGATCTACGACGGCAATCCCGATGCGGCACTCGCCGACGAACACGGGCTTGATTTCTCCTTCGAAGGTCCGCCGCTCGGCGTTGGCGAAATTGGCCTCCGTTTCAATCAGAAGGAGGGCGACACGGGATTACCTGGCAATCTCAAGTTTGGCGGCTATGTGCTCGGCGGGGAAGTCGAAGAGTTTGGCTCGACCGAAGAGGGCTCAGGCCGTTACGGCTTCTATGTTGTTGGCGATCAGATGTTGGTTCGATTGGGTGGCCCGTCGGAGAACCGCCATCTCGGGATCTTCGGGAGCGTCGTCGTAGCCCCCGATCAAGAAGTGAGCCCCATGCCGTACTTCTTCAGTGGCGGGCTTGTCGCCTACGGGCCGTTCGAGAGCCGGCCGAAGGACTTTCTTGCACTCGGCGTTGCGTATGGCGCGTTCAGCGACGATTTGCGCGCCGCGCAGCAAGCCGAGCAACTCACCGACCCGACCGTCGAGGCGCAGCTCTTTGAAATGACGCTCGAAGCTTCGTACGGCGTGCAAGTTCGCCCAGGCTTGATGCTGCAGCCTGGCATGCAACTCATCATCAATCCAGGCGGAAGCCCTGACGTTGATCCGGCGCTTGCAATCGGTGTGAATGCGATCCTCAGTTTCTGATGCGGACTTTTGATCGGGGACCGCTGCTCACGATGGGTTGTCGCTGTTGAACTGGCGTCGATGTGCGTGAGTCACGCATGATGGAGAACGGGGTGAGCCCTGCATCTCAGTCATCATGTGCCGTGGATTCGCAACCCATTGCGCGCGGAGCTTGCTACCTTCCGCGCATGCGAAATCTCCGGCTCTTCTCGATCGTCGTCGCGTGCATCGCGCTCCTTCCACTTGCTCTTCATTCGATCGCATCTGCATGCACCGCATTTCAGATTCGCGCGAAGGACGGCTCCATCATCTATTTCCGTTCGATGGAGTTCGGATTCCCATTCAACTCGAAGGTGCTCGTCATTCCGCGGGGCACGGAGTTCATCGGCACGGCACCGGACGGGAAACCCGGCCTGCGTTGGACCACGGTCTACGGCGTGGTCGGTCTGAATGCGAATATCGCTCCGAGTGTGGTCGCCGATGGTCAGAACGAGAAGGGCCTTGCGTTTGGCATGCTGTATCTCCCGGGATACGCAAAGTTTCTCGCGCCGGAGCCAGCAGCAAACGACCGCGCGATTGGTTCATGGGAAGCGGGGGCATATCTGTTGTCGACCTGCGCGACGGTTGATGAGGCTGTGACGGCGCTTCGCGAGAAAGTGCAGATTGTCGAGCAAACATTTCCTGCCTTCAAGATGTCGTTGCCTGTGCACTATTGGATCGGCGACGCGAGCGGCAAAGTCGTGATTGTCGAATTTGTCGATGGCAAGATGAACGTGTACGACAACCAATTGGGAATTCTTACGAACTCGCCCCCGTTCGATTGGCACTCCATCAACCTCACGAACTACGTGAATCTCTCACCGGTCAACGTTTCGTCCGCGCAACTCGGAAGTGTCGTTATTCCGAACTACGGTCAAGGATCGGGCTTGCTCGGATTGCCCGGTGATTTCACGCCGCCGTCACGCTTTGTTCGTGCGGCGATCTTCTCGCAGGTTGCGACGCCCGCTCCGACAGCGGTCGACACCGTGAATCTTGGTTTCCATGTGCTCAACACCTTCGACATCTTTGATGGCGCGATCAAGAGTAACACCGCCAATCAGACGTTGAATACGAAGGGCTTTCTGTCGTCGTCTGGCGCGCCCAAGATTGTGAACACCGACACCACCGAATGGGTCGTCGCGCACGATCGCACAAATCTCAAGACCTATGTGCGCACCTACGGCGGACTTGAGGTGCAGATGGTCGATCTCAAGAAGATCGATTTTGCAAAGCCCGGCCTCCGCACGATCGACTTGAAGACCGATTTTGCGCCGACCGACATCACCGGAAACGCCGTACCGCTCGCGACGGGCAAGTGAAGCACTTTTCTCGTTGTTGACTACGCGACACAAAAACATTCGCCCCCGAGAGCGTCCGCTCACGGGGGCGAGTTGTTTCTTCGATGAGCCGTGCGCTTCAACGCACGCGTCGAGAGTGTGACTTAGCGGCGGCCGGCGAGACCAGCGAGGCCGAGAAGCGCGATCGCGCCTGGCGCAGGGACGGCCGAGTAGGTGAAGGTGCCGTTGTCGATGCGGGACGCGTCAGGTGCCGATGTACGCACCTTGACGAAGATCCCGCCGTTCGCGAGCGCTTACCCACCTTCGGCTCTTGTCCGCGCTTCTCCATGGTCTCGGCGGAGAGATAGATGGGCCAGGGCGATCCGGCACGAGAACGCTTGATTCCGTGCAGGAAAGTCGCAGAGATCGAATCGAATCGGCCGCGCGTGTCGACTGGTGCGAGGATGACGGCGGTCATCGTGGTGTGCGCAGCGATACCGAAGATGCGCTCGTTCGCGATGGTCGCAGCGCGACGTGCACGGAGCATTGCGCTTGTTTCCCTTGCGGAGTCCAGTCCGCCGCACGCGGCCGCACGCAACAAGTCACGGTCGATCCGCGAGAGTCGAAGGAACGACTCGAGTGCCTTCGCTTCGGTTCGGAGCGCGTCGAGTTCACGTGCCGGGCAACCGGATCGAGCGGACGCCTGCAGGATCAGGTCCCATCCCTGCGCGCGCGGCAATGCGCGCAGCGTCGTGGCGGCGTCCGACGCATTCGCCAACGCGTAGACCTGCCAACCGAGCGAGCGCTTGAGCCCGAGTGCACGACCACAGGCGCGCGCTCCGCTCGAAATTGGAAGCACCTTCTCAAGTGCGTCGCGCATGGCGAGCCGCAGTTTGGTCGTAGAGGTCGAGAGCGCTGCGAAAGTCGTTGCGAGATCGGTGTGTCGTTCGTGCACGGTCGAGTTCGTCCTTCACGCGCTTACGAGCGGAGCGAGAGTGCCTGCGCGTGACAGTCCGCGCGGCGCGTTTCCATCGGTTGTAACGGCTCGGCGCGAGATGCACACGACGCGCACGTAGCCAAGGCGGGGAGGCGCGCGGCCGTCGACACTGGGGATGCGCGTCCATTTCTGCCGCTCATGGAAGCCTTACCACCGGTGCGGGTACACGGATTCGGCCGTTCTGCGACCGCGAGCCCGCAACGAGACCGCAACGAGCCCGCAACGAGACCGCAACGAGACCGAAACGAGACCGAAACGAGAGGACGGACTCGCCATGCGACGGGGATCGATCCAGTCCCTCGAGCAAGAATCTCGAATGTGGATCACGAGTGTGGATCACGAGTGTGGATCACGAGTGTGGATCACGAGTGTGGATCACGAGTGTGGATCACGAGTGTGGATCACGAGTCGTTTCGTGTCCGCCACGGACACGTCGTGTTGTACGGCGTGCGAACCGCTGCATGATGGTCAAGTTCCATTCGGTTCCACAGGCGGCGCTCTCCCTCTTCGCGCCGCTGCACGATTCGTCCCTACTCCCGCGATGGCCCAGTGCATGTGCACCGCGCATTGCCGAGGTCGTGCCGTGGCCAATGAGACAGCGAAAGGTTTGAAGATTCTTATGTCGATTCGTTCCAGCAAGAAGTTCGCTGTGGCTGCGGCTCTCGCGATGAGTACGGTGGCGGCGTCCACCGCAAGCGCGGGAATCATCAATTTCACCTACAGCGGCGTCGCCTCGGGCACCCTCAACGGCACGGCATTCAACAGCGCGGCATTTACGATCACGGCGAGCGGGCTCACCGAGATGCGCACTTCCAACGGAATCTACGGCGGCTTCTCGATCGAGCACTTCGGGTCTAGCACGACAATCAGCATCGCAGGATTCAACTCGTGCATTGCCACTTCGGCGCTGTTTACGCAGACGGATCCCAAGGGTGGCGTTGTCCTCGTGTCGGGCGCGGTCAACGGGAACTACGTCTTCACCGCCAATACCCCTGTGTGGAACATGCTGACCTCGCTGCCCGCGGCGCAGTACACGGTTGGCTATCCAGGCGTTGGCCCGACCATCTCCACCACGCTGGGCGGACTCCGATTCACTTCGATCTCGGCCCCACTCACCTTCGGTGCCACGGTCGTCCCCGCGCCAGGCGCGATCGCGCTGCTCGGCCTCGCCGGGCTTGCGAACCGTCGTCGCCGCTGATGAGATTTCACGCGGCGCTCGCGCCGCTGACGAGTTCTCACGCGGCGCTCGCGCCGCTGACGAGTTCTCACGCGGCGCTCGCGCCGCTGTGTGGATCGCACATGATTGACACGGGAATGGGACGCGAATTGGACCGCCGCGTCTCGCATGCAGGCGTCTCGCCCCGGGGGGCGGGGCGCCTGCTTTCATTGCATCGTGTGTGCCTCAAGCAAATCATCTGCGCGTACAACTCGCGTACATGCCGCATAGGAGCAGAAATCAACGCGAGTATGCACGCACGTATGACTAGCGTCCGCCACGGACAACTCGTGTTGTACGGCGTGCGAACCGCTGCATCATGACCAAGTTCCATTCGGTTCCACAGGCGGCGCTCTCCCTCTTCGCGCCGCTGCACGATTCGTCCCTACTCATGCGATGGCCCGGTGCATGTGCACTGCGCGTTGCCGAGGTCGTGCCGTGGCCAATGAGACAGCGAAAGGTTTGAAGATTCTTATGTCGATTCGTTCCAGCAAGAAGTTC
>CAIWCL010000269.1 GCA_903911205.1 uncultured bacterium | reverse complement strand
GTGACGCAGCATCACATGCCAGTCTCGATGTGACTTTATTAGAAGAGCCGGCGACGGGTTGTCCGTCGCGTCGCTTGCCTGAAGGTGATGATGTAAAAAACGAACATGCGACAGTCGTTTGGATCGGCGATCGAGTTCGACCGAGCAATGCGCTGTTGAAGGCCTTTGAGGGACATGAAATTCAACGTCCAGCACATCTGGAATTCCATCCAGAACGAGATCGCCCAGTTCAGGCTGGTGATGATGGAGTCCTCGGCAATCGATTGAATTCGCGACGTATTTTGCAGCACTCGCTCGCATCATGCTCGATCTTTATTCGTGATACAGAAGAGCGAGTCTCTGAGACATCCAAGCGCCGGGCGTATGAAGCGTGTGATGAAAGGCTTCGTGGTACGTCGTTACGACCGTCTTCATCTCGTAGGGATTTTGGTGCGTATTCCAAGGGTATGCAGTCAAGGCGTCAGCGTGATACACGCATCATCGGTGGGAGATTGAACGCGCCACAGCTCCGAGTTTGGAGCGCGGAGCACTTCCTGAAGTCAGCATCTCCTGGCGTTCTTGTGATCGATGGTGAAGACTTTGATCCGGTGTGTTGGCGTCGTCTTCAACTGGCTGCATCTCAAGCAGTCGCGCCAGTCATTGTTCTTGTCGTGACTTCAGAAAGCGCTCATCCACATGCGGAGTCTTTCACTGGCGACTCGCAGATGAAAGCAGGGGATTCGCGGTGGACAACGCGGTGGACAAAATCGAGTCGGAGTGTTGCAACGCGTTGGGATGTGCGTGCATCTGCAACTGTGCATTTCGGGCGAGCTGCGAAGAGCATGCATAATGCGTGCCAATGTCAACATGGTTGCGAAAATCATTGCGCATGCTGTGGTGACGGTACCGAGCCTTCAAATATCTGTGCAATCTCTAGATCTGTTCCGGTGCCCGATTTCGCATGGACGATGACGCTGCGTGAACTTCGTGGACGCGCAGCAGTGGCTATGGCGAGTTCCGCTTGCACTGCTCCAGAGATGGAACGCGTCAGTCGTGTGACGAATACGGAGACTCTTGTGATCGCGAAAGAGAAGCGCTCTGCAGAGCAAGCCAATTTTGATCAGAGTGCTGCGTTCTGTCACATGTCGGCGATTGAAGACGGAGCTGTTCAAGGAACACTTTTGCACAAGCGAGCAGCGTTTGGAGAACAGGCTTGGGCAATCGTTTCCGCAAAGGCTTCTGCAAACAATGCACGGAGGGAGAGTGCGCGCGGGCAGTCCATGCGCTGTCACGATGCTGTGCGGGTTTCGCCAGAGATTCCATGCGCCAGTCTGCAGGTGCTGGAGAAAGAATTCATATCCGCAGATGCGGGTATGTATGGGTTGTTGGATGGCATGTGTCCAACTGATTCTCGAGTTTGTGATGACAAAGTAGAGCGTATTGAAGACCTTGCTATTGAACGCGCGCATGCAGGATTGCAGGAGAGGGCCGCATGAATGGGGATCCGAGAATGGCTCGCGTCTCTGAAAGCGATTCGAGCGCATCTGCGAAAGAACTCTTTGCCGGCGCTCAATCTTCGATGGAAGCTGATAATTCGCTTCTTGATGGTGCAACGGAGTTCCCGAAGAATCACTCGGGCCTTCGACCTGTGAGTGAGGTGCGTCAGGAGCGAAGCCGTGTCATTGCGGTCGCGTTTGTGAATTGGTCGGGTGATGTCATGCGTCGTTGGTTTGGACGCAAGATTCACTCGATCAATATTCTCGATGAATCGAAGTTGAGTTCCAGTTTCGACGATTTGGATAACGCGTCGCAGGACTCATCGTGTGCGTCAAGGCCACTCTTGGGATCCGAAGTATGCGTCGGAGTTCCGCCATTCAAACGCCAAGCTCCGCAAAGAGATCGGCAACGAGTTCAGGCTTGCAAGCAGATTCAGATTGGCCTGCCTCTTGTTGTTGCACGGAGGGTGCAGGCTGGGCAAAGCGTGGTTCATCGAGTTGTTGGTTGCTGTCCGAACGCGTGGTTCGCTGGCATTCGGCTTGGAATGACCCTGTCTCAGGCGGAAATGAGTAGTTCGCCTGCGAAAGACGGAGAGCGATGCGCAGAAGTGCTCAGGAACTTGCGCGCAGGTCGGTTCAGGCGGCGGGATAGAAATCAGAAGCAAATGCAGGAAGGTCCTGGGTATGAAGAAGCATCAGCAGCATGCGAGCGTGTTGCTGCCATATTCAGAGATCGATTGATTGCGGTGAGCGATCGGTTCGTCGCTATCCAAGAAGACGAAGCGCTTGAGGCTCGAGCGCTACTTCGATTTGGACGTTGTCTTGAGCGTTGGATCCCCGATGTTTCTATGGAGCCTTCTCAAGTTGGGATATGTCGCTTTGAGGACATCGCACATGAGACATCCAGTGATGGATCGAGAATCATGCGCAGCGAGCGCCGGGCGCAAGAGGCGAGACGTGTGCCTTCTCTTTCCAACTTCAGTCATATTCAAACACTTGATATCACACCAAATCACGCGGAAATTTTTCGTATGCCTGTTGTACCGGCATTGGTTGGCTCGCTTGATGGTTGTGACATGCTCTTCCGCCGTATGCATGGTTCGGAACGGGTATTGATGGAACGTATACGTTCAAACTTTGCGAGGCATGGCATTCATGTGCGGATCGCATCTGCGTCGACGATCGGCGCGGCACTTGCAGTCGCACGGTTTGGTCATGCAGAGAACAAAGAAAATTCTCTTCAGAGAATCCATGTGAGTCGGACCCAAGGGAAAGGCTCGGAAAGACGGCCAGAGAGGAAAGGGTCAGATCTTTGCTTGGGGCGAGATCCAGTTCATGCGAAACAGATCTTTGCGATTCGGACAGGCCAGGAATCATCAGCTCTCGAGGGGCTTCCTATCGAAGCATTGGGTATCCATGAACGCGAAGTTGAGGCGTTACGTTCGGTTGAAGTGTCTTCCATTGGGCAGCTTGCGCGCTTAGGGCGAAGTGGAATTGCCGCACGCTTCTCGGAACAGAAGATCAGTGACACCCACGCACGCCGTTCGGGAAGAGTCGACGCGTTGGGGCGACAGCCGACACTATTCTCGTCGATGGATATTGCATCACTTGCTGCAGAAAGTGCATCACACTTGCGCGGCGGTTCTGGGTGTGATGCAAGACTTCAAGCAGGACTTCAAGCAGGACTTCACAAGAAGTTTGAAGGGCACTTGGAGGAGAAACTTGAGGGTAGAGATGACGAGAACGATGACGAGAAAAATGACGGGAGATCACGTTCTCTATCTTCGAGGCGTTCTCGCCGCGGTAGGCCAATTGACACGAGGCAGTTACTTGCACGTCTCGATCAGGCATTAGGAAATCCAGGAGCTGTGCATGAAACGCGTTTGTTCCTGCGCCAACGAGATCCGTTGAAGTTACTCCATGAGTTTGATGGTTCTGTCGCACATCGGGAGACGATTCTGATCGCATGTGCCTCCATGATCGATCGGCTCGCCATAGAACTCGCTTCCCGTGGGGAAGGACTTCGACTCGTCCGTTGGACCTTGAGACATTCCGAACTACCGGCAGATCTCTCCAGTGATGTGCTTGGAAAGACGGTGATGCTCGATCCGAGTAGGCATTCCCCGGATCGAGGTCGTGCGGATTGTTCGAGCCAATTCGATGAGTCAGAGCCGACGAAGGTTTCGTCAAAGTTTCGATCGATCAAGCCAGTCCATGACAGTGTCTTTGGGAAGAGTGATGATGCGTTGGAAGTGGATTCATCCGGAAGACTTCACCAGAGTGTTGATGCGGTCAGCGAACGAGATTCACTGCGCGTGTCACATCATGTAGGGATGATCGAGACGGTCATCGATGTGCGCTTTGGAAATCCATCGACATCACGACTGCATCACTGGAATTTGTTGCGCCCACGACTTGAACAGGTTTGCCTTGCGCATGGTGTCGAGTCGCTTGCGTGTTCGGTGGAGTCTGCGGTGTGGCTCCGTTACAGGCAACGCAAGGGGATCTTGAATAAGGGGATCTTGAATAAGGGAATCTTGAATAAGGGAATCTTGAATAAGGGGATCTTGAATAAGGGGATCTTGAATAAGGGGGTCTTTGATGCTCGTCTTTCAGGTTCTTCTGCGAGTAGATCGGGAGTTCAGGAGCGCATTCTTGCTTCATCTGATTCTGAGCAAGAGTTCGGTTCAAAAACTGAGTGGTTAGAAATTGTCACATCGCGTATTGGCGCCGATCGTGTTCAAGTTGCGCAGGCATTCAAGCAGCGCATCCGCACATGCGAGATGCCACCCGCAACGAGTCCCATGTTGATGCCCACGATCCTTTCAGCCTCGGATGGCGAACGAGTTCTCGAAGCCCATACGCCTTGGCAGGTATTTCCTCATGCAGAATCCGCGCAGCTCAAGTTGATAGGCCACTCAGGATTTCAAACGGCTGTTGATGATTCTTACTATCCCAGCCCGTGCGCAATTGCGTATGCCGTTGCGCGTTCGATCGCGCATCGAACAGCGTTTGTATCGATCAAAAACTCTTGGTGTTGCAACGTGATGTCGCGTGCTACACATCGAAGTGTTTCGAGTAGTGAATCATCCCGTTTCGAATGTTCGCGAAGTGAGTGTGCGGCGTGTGGACGCACTCGGGATGTTGAAAGTTGTCGTGCGCAAGATCAGTCCATTTTTCCAAACGAACTTGTTCTTTTCTGGCGCGGACGAAAATGGCGTGTGGCTGCGCTCGATGGTTGGCAGCGATGTGAAAGTCGTTGGATGCACGCCAGTTCAAAGATTGGAAATGAAGCGGACTCGCATTGCAGGCAAGGTATTCAGGGTGGGGAGTCAACTACGAAATCTATGCGGGGTTCCTCGGCAGCTTCTTCAGGAAGTCCTTCCGAGATGTTGTCACACAATGAGCATCTCTTTTCACAAGGTTCGGTGTTGTCTCGAATGCTTGTGTGTGAGCACGCTTTGCATCTTGGGAAGCAAACGCTTGATCTTGGTGGCCTTTGGATTCAGGTTCGATGGCCGGATCGCATACGCCCGTTGAGTCGTGCATCCGGCATGAGTCGTGCATCCGGCATGGATTTCAGACGCGATGGGCGGTATCCGCTTCCGAGGCAAGAAGGGGGTATCCCGCGTGATCTTCCTGTGCATGCTTCCCAAAGCGGCGTATCCGAGCGCGGCACATCTGTGCAATATGAAATTGCTCGTGAGAAAGATTCGGAGAAATGTGACTTTCAAAGCGATCCAGTGATTGGGCACTGGATCGATGGGTGTGCAGCTGCGCTTGGTATGGGTCTGGAACTTACGATCGAAGGAGCATGGGGATGAGTGCAGGAACACAGTGCTTTCGTCGAGCACCGCGTTGGTCAGAGATTGCGGTGACGAGTAATGCGAGCTTCCTGCGTGGTGGGAGTCATCCTGAAGAGTTGGTTACTCGCGCATGCGAACTGGGATACACGGGATTTGCACTTGTCGATCAGGAGACTTTCGGCGGATCTGTCCGTGCGCATGTAGCCGTGAGGCAACTTGCAGCTGGAGGTGCCCCGTTGCAAAAGCCCCGATCCGTGAGAGCTGATGGCACATCTCAATTTCGACTTGCGCACGGAACGCGCGTCCGACTTTCCATCACATCCGAGAGGGAAGGGGAACCGACAAGGGTTCCACGTTTTTGGCGTGGACGTGAGGCAAGGGATGCGGACATGGCGCCTCTCGAAGTTCTCCTCTATGCGACGGATCGCGCGTCTTGGGGAGCGCTCTGTCTTTTACTTACGCGCATGAGAAGCGATGCGGCGACACGTGATCTGCGCAATGCCGATGATGACGACGGTCCATACTCTCGTCATACATGCAGCGATCAATTTGGCGAGAAATCGAGCAATGTGACATACAGAGATATTTCTTGCAGAGATATTTCTTGCAGAGATATTTCTTGCAGAGATATTTCTTGCAGAGATGTGTCTTGCAGAGATAGCGCTAGAACTGTTCGTTCCTCATCGGTACATCCTGCGACGAGTTGGCGGCGCACTTCAGGCACATCGATTCATGCGTTGGTTGAATTGATCGCCGATCATCCTGGAGGGAAGAGCGTACTCGGGGTGATTGTGCCGCCACATCTTCCGTCGCAGCGCTTTCTTGAGGCTACGGAGGGGCTTGCGCGTCTTATGCCGGATCGGCTTGCTGTCGCACTCCGGCGAACCGATGATCCGGAAGGAGTTTTGGCGGCCGAGCGAGCCTGCCTCCTCGCGGATGCACTCGAAATTCCTGTGGCAGCCACGGGCGACGTGCGTATGCATGACGCTGGACGGCGGTCACTACTCGACACGCTTTGCGCCATTCGCCATGGAACGAGCGTGCAGCAGATGGGGCCAAGTCTTGCACGCAACGCCGAACGGCGCTTGAAGAGCGTACGCGAGATGTTGCTGCGTTTTGCAGACCGACCTGACGCGGTTGAGACTGCGCAGCGCTTTCTTGAGCGTGCGTCGGAGTTCTCACTTGATGAGTTGCGCTACGAGTATCCCGATGAGGTTGTGCCGTCTGGAGTGACTCCTATGCACTACCTACGCGAACTTGTCTGGAAGGGGGCTCGCGAACGCTATCCACGCGGTGTTCCTCCAAAGGTCGTGCGTCAGTTTGAGCATGAGTTCGCCATTATCGATGACTTGCATTACGCGCCGTACTTTCTCACGGTCCACGACATCGTCGCCTTTGCACGGAGCCGGGGCATTCTCTGTCAGGGACGTGGTGCCGCGGCGAACAGCGCGGTCTGTTTTGCGCTCGGTGTGACGGCGGTTGATCCAGATCGAATTGATGTCCTCTTCGAACGTTTTGTGAGTCGCGAGCGAAATGAACCTCCAGATATCGACATCGATTTTGAGCACGAACGTCGCGAGGAGGTCATTCAACACATCTACGCAAAATATGGTCGTCACCGCGCGGCGCTCGTGTCTGAGATCATCAGTTACCGGGGACGAAGTGCCGTGCGTGATGTGGGAAAGGCGCTCGGTTTCGCAGAGGATGTTCTTTCAAAGCTCGCGCTAGGGATCGATCGTTGGTCGGGGGGCGGCCTTGGAAGCCGAGAGGAGGGGGGCGTCGAAGATCGCGATGCGGTTCGCGGTATGGGTCAGTCCGCTGATCAGGACGCGCTACATCCTGAAGTCGCAGCCCATCTCCGGGAGGCGGGGGTTGACCCATCGGCTCCTATCGCGCGTCACTTCGTTCGGCTCGTTCACGAGATCCGCGGATTTCCTCGCCACCGTTCGCAGCATGTTGGAGGCTTTGTCATCTCGCGCGGCCCACTCTCAGAGATGGTGCCAATCGAGAATGCGGCGATGGAGGGTCGCACCATTCTTGAGTGGGACAAAGATGACATAGAAGCGCTCGGTATGCTCAAGATCGACGTTCTGTCACTCGGCATGCTGACTGCCGTTCGGAAGGCAATCGATCTGGTCAATGGCGATCGCGCGGCACTCGCTGCAGGCGCCGATCCTTCCGTTGCTTCTGATGCTCCTCGCCCACGTTCCGACCTGCAGATACCGATTCCCCAAATCGTTGCATCACCGCACATGTATGCATCGCATGATGCGGCCGCTGCAGTGATGCAGCCTGAGACGCTGCGCTTTCACTCTATTCCTGCCGAGGACCGATCGACCTATGACATGATCTGCAAGGCCGACACCATTGGTGTCTTTCAGATTGAATCGCGGGCGCAGATGTCCATGCTTCCGCGGCTCAAGCCGCGATCGTTCTACGATCTCGTCATTGAGGTTGCGATCGTGCGTCCTGGGCCAATCCAAGGCGATATGGTGCATCCCTATCTCAGACGTCGGAATGGTGAAGAGCCCATCATCTATCCCGACGATGCGATTCGCAAAGTTCTGGGAAAGACGCTCGGCGTTCCACTCTTTCAAGAGCAGGCGATGGCGCTCGCGGTCGTCGCCGCGGGTTTTACGCCAGGACAGGCGGACGAACTGCGACGCGCGATCGCTGCATGGAAGCGGAGCGGAAATCAGATCGCGCGTTTTGGAGAGACCCTTGAAGAAGGAATGATTTTGCGCGGGTATTCGCGCGCCTTCGCGAAGCAAGTATTCGAACAGATCAAAGGATTTTCGGGATACGGGTTTCCCGAGTCTCACGCCGCGAGTTTTGCTCTTTTGGTCTACGCCAGTGCGTGGTTGAAGCGTCATCATCCTGCAGCCTTTGCAGCGGCGCTTCTCAATAGTCAACCGATGGGTTTCTATGCGCCGGCGCAAATCGTGCGAGACGCGAAGGAGCATGGTGTCGCGGTGCGCGGTATCGACATTCACTGCTCGCGTTGGGATTCAACGCTGGAGCGTGGCCCTGATGTCGTTCCCATGTTGGCGGAGGAGGTTCGACGCGCCGCATGCGAAGTACAGGCATGCTTTGCATGGGCTGCGCCATCGAGCGAACGTGTTTCTGCGGCGACATCGTGCGATTGGATCGATGCGCGTGGCATACCCGACATTCGGCAGACGAACGCACAAATTTCCGCACCAGTTCCTCCACAAGCATCTCGACAAGCATCTCGACATGCATCTCGACATGCATCTCGACATGCATCTCGACATGCATCCTCAACCGCGCCTTCATGTGGGTCATTTCATACACATCCATCTTGCTCGACTGTTCGCATCGATGGTGGAATTGGCGCGATTCTCGCCGAAGATCGTGACATGCTCGAACAGGAGACACTGCGTCGCAAGGGGGTTGACGATCCGGCATCGAGCACGGGCTCCAGCGAGGAACTTCACGGAGTGCGCGATGTGATGTCTGCGAAGCCTTCGATCTATCTGCTTGAGCGATTCAGTTGGAGTGATCTCCGCGGACAGTATGGGCAAGCTCCGTCCGTTGAAGCAGTTGGTGCATCTGTCCGAGTCCAACGGTGGGAAGCAATTGATTCCGAAGGCGTCTCTCGGAATCCTCGAGAAATTGCTGATGCAGATTCGGCGGTCTTTGTTCGGGCCCACGGACGTGGGCGCAGCGCACTGCCTTCCTTTGACCCCGCCGTACATACCGCAGCGATCCGTACAGACTCTCGCATTTCTCGGCTCGCCGAGCCGCTTTGTCCGCCTTCACCTGATGTCAGGGGCGATTTAGCAGCACAGTCGCCACATCAGAGTTACGCTGCTTTCACATTCGAAGGAGCCCGAGAGGCGATTCATTCGGCGTGTCCTGCGAGCGACGAACAAACCGTAGCCCCAAACGCAGCCCAGCGCTCAGATTCTGGTTGTCACGAGGCGTCATTCCATGTTCCATCGCAACCAGCGATCCGGCTTGGTCTTCGTATGGTGCGCGGGCTCGAAGTCGATGAAGCACAGCGCATTGTGGAATCGGTCGCGCGTGCGGGGCCATTCCGCCGCATTGCGGATCTTGCGGATGCCGCCAATATCAGCCGCGCAACGTTGCGCAAACTCGCTGCAGCGGACGCATTTTCGTCGATGGGCCTCGACCGACAGCAAGCGATGTGGCAGATCCTGGCTTTGCGTGATCGGGCCCGAGATGCGGATGGTCGTCCGGTACCAAGTCTGTGGGCTGCGCCGGCGACGCACCCTTCGAGTCATCTCGCAGAGGGTGTTGTAGAGGGAGAGGGTGTTGCTGATGCAATCACACACGGTCGAAGCGCATGCGCACCTCTTCCGCAGAGCGGTCGAGTACCGCAGCCTGATGAACACGAACCCAATCTTCCGCCGATCGAAGAACTGTCTGCGATAGCGCAAGACCTTGAGGCGACAGGTGTCTCACTCAAGCGACATCCGATTGCATGTTTGCGCGAGCGGCTTCAGCGCGCCCGCGTCATACCGTGCGGATTTCTGCGAGACGAGCGACGAACGCCTCCTGGACGCCGAATCACGGTGGCGGGGCTCGTACTGCTGCGGCAACGCCCGTCGACGGCGAAGGGCATCGTCTTTATGACGGTGGAGGACGAAACGGGCGTCGCAAATCTCATCTTCCGACCAAAGGTCTACGAGCGGTTACGAACGGCCGTCCGCCATGCCGCGGCAATCTGTGTTCGGGGAAAGGTCGAGCGACGTCACGGGGTGGTTCACCTTCTCGTCTCCGAAGCGCGTGACATCACGCGCAAACTGGAGGAGGGAGGTGGAGCAGTGGTTGGACGGTCGCGGGACTTCCACTGACATCCACCGACGTCCACCAACATCCACAAACATCCAACTACGTCCACCAACATCGTGAGGCATCACGAGAGTGCATCCGGATTCACTTCGGTGGGGGCGCTTTGATCTGTGACCGACAAACAGGCGGTTCTGAGGTACGCTTCGGACATGATGAACGATGTTGGCGTGACCACGGATTCCCGCATGGGCCGAAATGCAAGCGAGCTGTTCACGTTGCGCGCAAGAGCCGCGACCGCGATTCGCATGTGCACATCAGTCTCCGACCGTGCGCCTTGCAAGCTCGCAACATCGTGCGTGGCGCTGTTTGTGGCAGGCAGCGTACTCGGTGGATGCGGTGGAGTCCGCGGAACAAGCCGTCCGCTTCTTCAAGAGAAGCCCGCGCAGGTGATCGGTGTTGATACGTCGGTGCAGAGCGCGCCTGATGCCGCCGCCACAACAGCGACACGCAACGAACGCGAATGATGGAACTCCGTTGCTCGGAAAGTGTGAGCATCAACCAGCCCGGTGCCTCGCAAAGCGTGGACGAACATCGGTTGTCCGGTCGAGGTGGGCGTGGGTCTGATCTTCGCACGATGAGCGTCGAGTGCGACAACGCGAACATGGCGCCAACACGACGCCGGCACCATGTGACCGTCATGCGTTCAGGACAGCACGATACACCTACACAAAAACTCTGAGTAGCTCCACGTCGAATGTCGCGAACGACGCGCGTCAAACTACGCATATCGAAGGAACCAAGCGCGTCACTAGCCCTCCGTACCGAGACGGCGATGCTCTTCTTCTTCGACCTCGGCGCGACGAACGTCTTCCTTCGTCTCTTGCAATCGTTTCATGCGTCGAAGTTCTGGGAATGCGAACGCAACGAAGGCCACGACCGCGATCGTGCCGACCCCGCCGCTGACGACCGAGAAAACCGGTCCGGCGAGTCGAGCAACCAAGCCCGACTCAAACGCGCCGACCTCGTTCGAGCACTCGATGAAAACCGAGTTGACGGCGGTGGTGCGGCCGCGCAGTTCGTCCGGCGTTCGTGTTTGCACCAGCATGTGTCGGATGACAACCGAAATATTGTCCGCCGCACCGCTGACGGCGAGCGCTGCCATGGAGAGCCAAAGCGAGGTGCTCACACCAAAAACCATCATGCACACACCGAAGATGGCAACACTCAAGAGCAGTGCGCGGCCTGCATGTCGGAAACTCGGTCGTGCCGCAAGCCAGATCGCCATCACGAACGCGCCGACGTACGGCGCTGCGCGCAACGCGCCGAGCCCCTCAGGGCCGCAATGGAGAATCTCCTTCGCGTACACCGGGAGGAGCGCGGTTGCGCCGCCGAAAAGTACGGCGAGAAGGTCGAGTGTGAGTGCGCCGAGGATCGTCTTCTCACGCCAAATATGTTCTGCCCCGTGAAACATGTCGCGCAGTCGTGGGGGCGCCGAAGTTCGCTGTACTGGCCGAGGCTTCAAGAAGATCGCGGCGATACCTGCGCCGACACAAAGTACGGCAGTGATTGCGTAGACAAGCCATGCCCCGCCCATCTTGGCGATGATCCAACCGGCGAGCAGAGGGCCAGCAACGGCAGCGAACTGGAAGAAGCCGGATTGCCAAGCAATGGCGTTCTCGAACCGCTCGGGTGTAAGAAGCGATGGAAGGAGCGCGCCGCGAGATGGCGCGTTGAAACTGCGCACGCATCCGGAGGCGAGCAGCAACACAAAGAACACCCAGATCGGCGCCGACTCGTGACTTGCAAAGGCGAGCGAGAGGGCGACCAAGCCAAATCCGACTTGTGTGATCGAGAGAATCGACTTTCGATCGCCTCGGTCGACAAGTGTTCCAGCCGGAAGCGTGAGCGCGATCACGGGTAACGCGCGCGCCAAGCCCATCAGGCCAAGCAGTAACTCGTCGCCTGTTCGTTCGTAGACCTCCCAACCGATCGCGGTCGACAGCATCTGCAGTCCCATGCTTGAAGCGACGAACGCGAACGCGAAGAATCGATAGTTCGGCTCCCGCATCGCCCCGAACGGGTCATGCGGGGTATCCGGGCGAAGCGAAGGGTCGTGAGGGACAGTTTTCGTCACAGGGGCTCAAGCAGTCTTCCGATGGAGCCGCGAAGAGTTGTATTCGCGGAACGATGTCAGCGCAGAACGACGAGGGGATTGATGCGCCAGGGGATGAAGCCCTCGTATCACGTGCGGGAGACTTTCGAGGGACACCCACCCGTTGATGCTCTGCGGGTTGTTGCTGCCACCCGACGGCCACCGTGCATCGACGCTTCTGTCTACGGGTCGCGGAGGGTAGCGGGTTGACCGGGCGAGCGTGGACCAAACGTCGCGGGGCCGCTTCGCCCGATTCGGCACTCGCGGTGAGTGTCGAACTGGGAGTTTCGAACTGGGAGTTTCGAACTGGGAGCGTCGAACTGGGAGTTTCGAACTGGGAGTTTCGAACTGGGAGTTTCGAACTGGGAGTTTCGAACTGGGAGTTTCGATCGGTAAGCCTCGTCGTGGTAGGTAGGATGCATGCATGAGTTGTCCATCGGCCGCTGCCAACGTCGATCCTGCACCTCGGTGCACTCCGAGGTTCGCACATATTTTTGCTCTCGTTGGGATCGTGTTTCTTCTCGCCTTTGGCACCGCCTGTCAGAACCGCAAAGTCAAGGTCGAGATCTCTGCGAGCGGTGATTCCGCCGAACGTACGTTCGCGACGAATGCGACGGACCAAAAGAGTCTCGCGCAAGCGGCGGCTGCCTACGGATCAGAGGGTGAGGTCGATCAGGAACTCGGTCGTAAGTTCCAGGGCACCTTCGCGGACAGCGCGATGCCGTCGGAGATGGGGAATCGCGGTGCGATTGGCCGCGTGGACAGCGCGCTTGGCAGCGCACGCGTCTACTACGAACAATTCGCCGATCAGCGAGAGGAATGGACGAGTCTCCGCGAACGCGTCGAAGGCGGCATCCTTTGGATGCAACTCTTCGGTCGTTTTATTGAACTCCGCAAGATCAAAGAGGAGCCCGCGCGCAGTGAGTTCGCGCGTTGGTGGAACTCTGAAATGATCCCGTTTGCGGCAGACACGTATCTCATGTACGCAGGCATGCAAGCCGCCTCGCAAGCGCAGCGGATCGGCGCGATGCCGCGCAATGCCGGCGATTTTTCACCGCGCACCGTCGATGAAACATTCCGCTTGTCGCTTTTCGAACCGCTCATCATTCACTTTGCAGAGCGGGGTTGGTTGACGCCAGACGAACTTGCCGCCGCGCAAACGCTCGCGATCAACGGCAATGTGTCAGGTCGTGAACGCACGTGGGTCGCGGACAAAGTCTTCTCGCCCGCAGTCGCGCGCCTCGTTTCTCGCTTTGACCCGTCGAAGCAAGACATGCAGTTGAAGGACTTCGTGCCGATCGCGATTGAGTTTGTGCTTTGGACGAAACTCTCACGCGAATATCGCGATCTCGTGCTTGCGTCGCCTGCGATCAACGAGTCGACAAAGGAAGAGATTCGCCGAGGAAAGTGGGACTTTGAACTGCCGCCACCGTTCGGATTCCGCACGATGGATCGGCCGAAGGTCACCGACGCCGAGGTCATTCTGGACACCGGAGCGGAACCCTTCTTCACGAATGGAAGATGGAACGCTGCGACGCGTCGGGTGGAATTCAAGGGCGGCTTCTACGAGGCGAAGTACCGATACGCTCCGTACAACCCGCCGTACTACGCGATGTGGGCGTTGCCGACGCAGCGGCAAGAGTCGGTCTTTGGGGCGGTGATTCTGGAGGGTGAACCACTCGCGGAGTATTGCGCGTGGGAGGCTTCGCTCGACGATCCCCTCAAAATGCGTTGGCTCGAAGCACTCGACCAACTTGCGGCGAAGAAGGACGCGGCGCCTGCGTTTGCCGTCATGTCGGAACTGGCGAAGGAGCATCCGCTTCCATTCCCACTTGCACGTTGGATTGCGGAACGCGCCGGTCAGCCGCTCCCAGAGGGCATTCGTGATCCCGCGAAAGTTCCGGCGCCGGACGCGCAGCCATCGTCAACGGACAAGCCCGAGTCGACACTCTCTGCAACCACAGCTCCGTCCACCGACGGATGACGAACGACCCGCGTGCATCCGCACGGCGAATCACTCGGGCGCGTTTTCGAATGTCAACTTCCAACGGACCGCGGCAGGCGTCGGCGCAATCGACGTGAGTGTCATGCGCTCATTGGAACGGATACGCACAACTGTCAGTGCGGTCTTTGCGGTGCCCGTCGGCATTCCAGCGGCGTCGAACCACTCGAAGCGGTAACCAAACGTACGGCTTCGCTTCGGATCGCCCACAAGATCGACCGCGATGCGCTTCATATCACCTTGCACGACTCCCTCCTCAATCGCGACGATCGGGTCGCGATCGTGGAGCCAGCCCGCAACGTCAATCTGCGGATGATTGGAATTGGCGATCGGCGCCGAACTCGAAACCGCAGACGGGTTTGATGCGCAGCCCAACACAGATGCGACGAAGAGCGCGCCAAAGACGCCACCCAAGCTCGTCGGTCGAGTCGTGCGCGTGAGCGCGTGTGGGAGAGGCTTTGCCGCGCGCGCGGCGATGGCAAAAGCGGCCGGGAGGAGCGAGGAAGGTTGTTGAGTCGTGCGGGTCATCGCGCGGATTCGGTGAAGTTGGGGAAGTTGAACGGACCGCCGCACAATAACGCGACGACGACCCGCCGCGCCGCGGTCCACAACCATGTGCGCGTCGTTCCGCTTTCTTTTTGCCAACTTTCTGCCCTCCGACACCCGTGCCCCGGATCGGTCATAATCGCCCTTCCGACCCGGCAACATGCCGCGCACGGAATCCAAACTATGCACGCTGTTCGACTCCTCCTCGATTCCGTTCTCGACTACGCCGGGCTCTTCCCGCCGGCGAAGCTCGACATGCCGACCACCGTCGCGAACTTCGCCCGCTACCGCCGATCGGGCGAGTCGTGGATGCTCGCGCGCCTCATCGTGCCGGTGACGCAATTCCCACAATTCGTCGATGCCGCTGATCCGCTGCTTCCGAAGACCGCCGACAGCGAGGGTGACGAGCCTTGGCCGCTCTCGGTGCTCGTCGCGCCCGCGTCCGATCGACAGATCGTCACCGACCTCGAGCGCATCGAGCACTTCAACTCTCGGATGGAGGATCGCGAATTCAGCCGCGTCTACGGCCGCGCTGCGATTGACACCATCGAGACAAAGGCAACCACGCCACACGAAATCGATCGTGCACTTGAGTATGTGCCCGACGACATCTTTGCCTACTTCGAAATCCCCGTCGACGGCGATATTCGTGGGCTCGTAACCACGATGGCCTCGCTCGATGCGGGTGCGAAGATTCGTACAGGCGGCGTCACCGCCGATGCGCATCCGACTCCCGAGCAAGTCGCGCGCTTCCTCAAGATCTGTCGCGCCGCTGAAGTGCCGTTCAAAGCGACCGCAGGCCTTCATCATCCGTGCCGCCACATGGCGAAGGACGTCGGCTGCATGCAGTTCGGCTTCCTCAACGTCTTTGTCGCAGGATGTCTGCTTTGGCAAGACGAATCGATGTCGGAGAAAGAAATCGAATCGATTCTTGTGGAAGAGGACGCACGTCAGTTCGATTTCGGCCCAACGGGCCTCGCATGGAAGAAGCGCTTCTTGAAGTTTGACGAGATTGCGGAGGCTCGTGAGCGCTTTGCCCATAGTTTCGGTTCATGCTCGTTTGAAGAGCCGCTCGCCGATTTGCGGGGACTGGGACTTCTTCCGGAAGGTGAAGTGGAGGTGGCACCGTGAGCGCAAGTGAATCCCGACTTCTCTCGCCCGATGATCCCGCGCTTCGCTCGTGGGTTGAATCGGCGAACAACCCCGACGGCGATTTCCCGATTCAAAATCTCCCGTACGGCGTGGTCGATGATGGACCGGCTGTGTGCATCGGTGACCGGGTTCTCTGCCTGCGCGATGCGCTCGATGCGGATCTCTTCGTGAAGAAACTGGCGTCGAGCGACGACTTTTTGATGGCGCTCGATGTGGGATGGCTGAACGGCATCGCGGAACTCGATGGTGCGGCGCAGACGATGCTCCGCCAGAACATCGCGGCGCTGCTCGCCCACGGTTCTTCGGGGCGCTCGAAGGTTGAGCGTCTGCTGCGACCGCTTGCTGATTGCGAACCGTCGGTGCCGTTTGTCGTTGGCGACTACACCGACTTTTACGCATCGCTTCATCACGCGACCAATGTTGGCTCGATGTTCCGGCCGACGAACCCGCTTCTCCCGAATTGGAAGCACGTACCGATTGGGTATCACGGCCGTGCGAGTTCACTCGTCGCGAGTGGGACGCCGATTGTTCGTCCGCACGGTCAGACAGTTGCGAGCGACGACGGCCCGCCGTCGTTCGGCCCGTCGAAACTGATGGATTACGAACTCGAGGTCGGCTTCTTCGTTGGTCGTGCGAACGAACTCGGTACGACGATTCCGATTGCCGAAGCGTGGAGCCGGATCTTCGGTTTTACGCTCGTGAACGATTGGTCGGCGCGCGATATCCAGAAGTGGGAGTATCAACCGCTTGGTCCGTTCCTTGCGAAGAACTTTGCGACGACCGTCTCGCCGTGGGTCGTGGTGCGCGATGCGCTTGAGCCGTTCCGAGTGCCTGGCCCGCCGCGTTCGGCGGAAGATCCACAGCCGCTTGCGTACCTTGCGGATCCTGCGGGGTCGAACCTTGACATCACATTGGAAGTGCTGATTGCAAGTTCGGCGATGCGCGACAAGGGCATGGCGCCGACCCTCATCTCGCGCGGGAGTTTCCGCGATATGTTCTGGACGCCCGCGCAGATGCTCGCGCATCACGCGTCGAACGGCTGCAACATGGAGGTCGGCGATTTGCTTGCGTCCGGCACCGTGTCGGGCCCAACCAAAGACTCGCGTGGCTGCCTCCTCGAGCGCACGTGGCGCGGCACGGAGCCGATCACGCTTGCAGACGGTACCGAGCGCAAATTCCTCCAAGATGGCGACGAAGTCATTCTGCGGGGCTTTTGCGCGGCAGCGGGTCGTCCGCGCATTGGATTCGGCGAGTGTCGTGGCATCGTGCTGCCTGCACGATGACGCGCGATTTGGTTCGACCGACGCGCTCCGGTAGCATTGGGCTATGGCCTCGCCAAACCCCGACTCCGGATCGACCCAGCTCTCTCCGCAGCTGATCGAGCTCGTCTACGGCGAACTTCGGGCGCTCGCCGCGAGTTACATGCGTCATCAGCGCTCGTCGCACACGCTGCAGCCGACCGCGCTCGTCAACGAAGCATTCCTGAAGATCGCGCGCTCCAACTCGGAAGCCTTCGCGAGTCGGTCGCACTTCATGGCGGTCGCCGCGACCGCGATGCGACAGGTGCTCATCAATCACGCGGAGTCGAAGAATGCGGAGAAGCGCGGCGGCGGATCGCGCGGTATTCCCATCGATCCTGGCATGGCGGCACCGGATCTGGGGGTCGCACAGGTTGACGTGCTCGCGATCGAGGAAGGGCTGCGGAAACTCGAAAAACTCGATGAACGAAAGGCTCGCGTCGTCGAGGCAAAGATCTTCGGCGGCTTGAGCCATGAGGAAATTGCTTCGGTCCTCGGTGTCTCGCTCTCAACCGTCGAAGGCGATTGGCGGATGGCCAAAGCATGGCTCGCGAAGGAGATGAGGGGAACACAGTCCGGCGAGTGAAGCGGTTGCTTCATTTCCGATCACGAGTGCTGGCGTGCTCTTTCAATCGGGTCTGACGCACACATCAGATCCTTCTTTTCACACTATGGATGAGGCGCGGCGCTTCAAGATCCTGTCAGAGCTCTTCGACCGGGCGCGCGATCTCGCGAGGCCGGAGCTGGAGTCGTTCCTCGCCGAGATCACCGATCGAGGCCTCCGCGAGGAACTCGCCTCGATGGTTGCGCTCGATCGCGAAGGCACGGTCGGTGTCGGACCAATCATCGATATCGCCGGGGTGTTTGAGCAAGAGACCGCGGAGCCGGAGTTTGCCGTTCCTGAGCGCATCGGGAACTATGAGATCCTCGGACTCATCGGGACCGGTGCGAGCGGCGTTGTACTCCGTGCGCGGCAGCCAGAGACCGACCGAATTGTCGCCATCAAAGTACTTGGCACCGGCTCGTGGAACCCGCGCGCGCTCGCCCGCTTTCGTCGCGAGATCCGACTTCTCGGGCGGCTCGATCACCCAAACATCGCGCGAATCTACGAGGCTGGTACCGACGGAGAAGGCCTGTCCGCACGGCCTTACTTCGTGATGGAGTACGTCTCGGGCCTCACGCTCGTCGCCTGGTCGCGCGTGCTCGCCGAGCGTGGTCAACCGATGACCGACCGCCTTGTGCCGATCCTCGACATCTTTGAACAGGTCGTGCTCGCGGTCGGCTATGCGCACGCGAATGGCGTCGTTCACCGCGACCTCAAGCCCGCGAATATTCTCGTCGGTGCGAACGGCCGTGCGAAGGTCCTCGACTTCGGTGTGTCGGGATTCCTCCCCGAGACGTCGGCTTCCGCGCTCGACGACACACGCATCGACACGCCGACGCAGTCGCTCCCGGGTCATGCGCTGACGGAGCAGCTCGTGGGGACCGTGCCCTACATGAGTCCGGAGCAGTTCGATGGCGCAAGCGCGGTTGGTCATCGGAGCGACCTCTACGCGCTCGGCGTCATGCTCTTTGAGTGCCTCGCAGGCGAACTTCCCTACGCGATCGACCGAAACTCAATCCCCGCGGCCGCCGCGGCGATTCGGACGACCGTGCCGCCGCTGCTCGGGCATGTGGACGCCGCGCTTGCCGGCGGCATCGAGACCGTCGTCGCCAAACTGCTCGAGAAGGACCCGGCGGACCGCTATCAGTCGGCGACCGAACTGCTCGAAGATGTGCGCAGGCTCCGTGATGGGCGCGAAACAAACGCGCGACCAATCACCGGCCTCGCGCGTGCGAGGCGTCGCCTCCGCCGCGGGCAATGGCGTGCGAGCGTCGATCGTTGGCTTGGCAATCGTTGGCTTGGCAATCATCGGCTTGTCAATCATCGGCTTGTTGGGCGCATGCCTGCGATGCTCGTGTTGATGATTCTGTCGATACTTCTCGTCTTCGTGTTGCTCGCGTCTGGGCTCGCGTACACGACCTTCCGCTGGCTCGACGCCGAGGCGAAACTCGCAAGAGTTGCTGCGCAAGCGAGCGAGACTCCCGGCAGCGGTTCTCGCGCAGATCCAAACGCAAAGTAAAGTGCCAACTCGCACATTGGGCCGCGCCGTGCGCGGGTGTCCTACCCCACATTGTCGCGACATGTCCGTCGGCCAACGGGGTGCCAACGGGGTGCCAACGGGGTGCCAACGGGGTGCCAACGGGGTGCCAACGGGGTGCCAACGGGGTGATTGAATCAACGGTTTCGCGCCGCGGCGCGTCACTTCGCGCGCTGTGCGTACCGCGACCAATCAAGGCTGAGTTGTTGGCTCGCCATCGGCTTCAATCGCTTGATCGATCCGGGTGGCAGTTCGATCACGAATTGCGCTGGCATGCGCGAGCTGTATCGATACAGGCGCGATTCATAGCGCTCCTTGGTTTCACCGGTCGAACGGAGTTTCTCGCGCGTCGCTTCATGGAGTGCCGTCACGCGGCCTTTGCCATCGACAAAGATCATGTCCATATCGATGAGGCAATCCTTCATCCAATAGTTGAGCATGATCGGCCGAGGGTGGACGAAGATCATTGCGGTTCCTTCCGGAAACTCGCTGCGCCCACCCATACCCGTCGCGCGGGTCGTTTCGTCGAAGCAGAACTCCGCGTCGAAGTGCTCGCCGAGAAGCACGATGCGCTCCTTCGGAAGGTCCTTCTGCGGATGGGCTTCGAGAATGTCATCTTTCGTTGGAACCGTCGCGGGCTTCTGCTTGCTTGACGGCGTTGGCTTCGATGGCGGCGGCGTTGGCGTCGCGGGCTTCGCATCGGGCGAGGGAGGCTCGTCAGTCGGCGCAGGCGCAGTTGTGGGCGCAGTTGTGGGCGGCACAATCGCGAAGAGCAGTGAAGTCGCGGCGAGTGTCGCGATCAAGACCGAACACGTGCGGAGTGCGCGGGAAGTGCTTGGAAGAGTTTTGCTCATGCTGTTGCTCTCTTTCGGCACAAGAAGCCGTGAACCCCGCGGCGAAACGGTGCGGTCTCGATCCACTCGATCCACTCGATCCACTCACGCGCGATTAGTCCCACGTATTCGCGGCCTTGCTGCCACGTGCACCAGTGGCACGGGCGGCGCTCGTCTTCTTCGGCTTACCAGCGGTGCCTGCCGACTTCGTCTCCACGAGTCGACCGCTCTTCTTTGCACCAGCCTTCGCCGACGTTGAACCCTTCGTGCCCTTCGTGCCCTTCATCGGTGCGCCGTTTCCGTTCGCATGCCCGTTGCTTGTGGCGGCGTCGGTCGGATCCCAGCCGTGCTCCCAACTGCGCGGATAGTGGAGGTCGTCAAGCTCCAATGCGGCTTGCGTTGGATAGAGCGGTGCGAAGGTGTCGCACATCACCGCGAGTTCGTTCGTGTGCGTCGCGCCGATTGTTGCTTCGGGTGTGCCTGGGTGCGGGCCGTGGGGAATGCCCTGCGGATGCAGCGACAGCGAACCCACCTCGATGCCCTTACGCGCCTTGTAGTTGCCCTCAACGTAGTAGAGCACTTCGTCGGAATCGAGGTTCGAGTGGTTGTATGGCACCACAATCGCCTGCGGATGGAAATCAAGCGGCCGCGGGCAGAATGAGCAGATGACGAAGTTGTGGGCTTCGAACGTCTGGTGCGTCGGCGGCGGCATGTGATGCTTGCCGACGATCGGGCTGAAGTCGTCGATGTTGAAGCAGTAGGGGTAGTAGCAGCCATCCCACCCGACGATGTCGAGCGGGTGGTAGCTGTACTGGTACGAGTGCACGAGGTCGCGGCTCTTGATGCGCACTTCGTACTTGCCCTTCTTGTCGAAGGTCATCGGCATCTCGGGTGTCCGCAGGTCGCGCTCGCAGTAGGGCGCGTGCTCGAGGAACTGCGCGGTTTTCTTCGAGAGGTAGCGCGGTGGCGGCAGGATGTGCGAGCCGTTCACGCTCTCCATGAGGAGGAAGCGCGGGTCCGGCTCGCCGTCCTTTGGTTCATCGAAGACAAACTGGTAGATCGTTCCCTTCGGGATCACGATGTAATCGCGTGGGCCGAACTTCAGCGCGCCAAACATCGTGAACACCGTGCCTGATCCGAAGTGGATGAAGAAGCACTCGTCAGCCGACGCGTTCTTGAAGTGGTACTTCATCGGCTCCGCCGGAACGCACACGCTGATCTCGACATCGTTGTTCCCAAAGAGCACCACGCGTCCGGTGACGGCATCACCCTTCGGCGGCAGGGGCGCGCTCTTCACATGGCGCATGCGCATCGTGTCGCGTTCGACGTACTCAACCTTCGTTGAGTAGAGCTGCTTCCATCCGATCACTTGGGTCGGCGGATTGATGTGGTAGAGCGTCGAGGTCGGTCCGACGAAACCTTCGGTGCCGAACACTTCTTCCGCGTAAAGCTTTCCATCCGGGCGGCGGAACTGGATATGGCGCTTCGAAGGGAGTTTGCCGAGCTTGGTGTAGTAGGGCATTGGTTCGGTTCCTGAGGGCGACGAGTTTACCCCGCAGAGGTCTGGCGCAGTCGCGGGGAAACGGCGCGTTTTCGGGGTGTCGCTGCTATCGGGTCTTCACCGGCGCGGGCGGGACGGGCGGAATCGGCCGCGGGTCCTTCTCGATCTTGTCCTTCAGGTGCGCGATCGCCGCGTCGAGCTGCGCATCGCCGCCCTTGAAGGTCGCATAGGGGAGATTGTCGACCACGATATCTGGATCGACGCCGTGGCCCTCGATGAGCCACGCGCCCGACTCGTCAAAGACGCCAAACTCGCCCGCACTCGCGAGCCCGCCGTCGACCACTGTGTTCGATGAACTCAGCCAGATCTCGCCACCCCACGTGCGGGTGCCGATCACCTTGCCGAGCCCAAGCCTGCGGAAGCCCTCGCTGAACGCCTCGCCATCCGACGCGGTGCGCTCATTGCAGAGCACCACCATGTGGCCGCGGAAGGCGTACTGCATGTTCCAATTCGGGCTGCGGCCCTCGTGTTGATTCCAGTACATCCATGCCTTGCGCATGAGGCGGCTCAGCACCCAACTATCAATGTTGCCGCCACGGTTGTGACGGACATCGATGATGAGCCCCTTACGATTGAAGACGGGATAGAAGTCGCGTGCGAAGTCGCCGATGTCGCCCGTGCCCATCTCCCGCAGATGGACGTAGCCGATGTCGCCGTTGCCCGCCTTCTCAACGCGCTGGCGGCGTTCGACCTCCCAGCTGCGGTAGCGCAGCGACGCGTCGGCCTGCGCAGTGATCGGCCGCACGATCACATCGCGCGGTTCGGTCTTGCCAGCGGGCAGTACGCTCAAGAGCGTCTGCCGGCCTGCCTTGTTTCGGAGAAGCGCCGACGGATGCGGCGCGTCGAGCGTCGGTGTGCCGTCGATGGCGCGGATCACATCGCCGACGTCGACGCGCACCGTCGGTGCCGACAGCGGCGAACGCAGCGACGGCTCGTCGGGATCGCTTGTGGGGATCGCGGTCACGCGCCAGCCACCCGCGGCCGCGTCGCGTTCGAGGTCGGCGCCGAGCGTGGCGACGGTCACGCGGTCGGTGCCCTCGCGCATGTCGCCGCCCCGCACGAAGTGGTGCAGCGCCGACAGTTCGCCGGTCATCTCCTGGAACACATCTGAGAGTTCCTCGCGGCTGCGCACACGCTCGACCCACGGCGTGTACTTCGCGCGCACGGCAGGCCAGTCCGCGCCGTGCATGCCGCGGTCGTAGAAGTAGTCGCGCAGGAGGCGCCAAGCGTCGACCATCATCTCGCTCCACTCCGCGCGGGGAGTGACCGTGAGCGCGATGCCACTCAAGTCGACGGGCTTGTCGAGTTCGGCCTTGGTTGGCTTGGCGTCGATCACGAACCACGAGGGGCCCTTGCGCACAAGCAGCTTCGTGCGATCTGCGGAGATCTCGACGCTGCGCACGCCGCCCGCGACCTCTTTCGGCTCCGGTTTCTCGTTGCCGATGGCGAGGGCCATCAGCGTGCCGGTGCGCTGCAACTCGTCGCCAGTGCCGACGGGCGCGTAGTGCATCCAGAAGAGCGCGTCCGCGGTCACGATGAGCGTGCCATCCGCGAAGTTCGCGGGCTTGACCGGGAGCTGTTCGATGCGCGATGCAAGGCCATCGAGGTCGATCGAGATCGGCGCGGGAGCGTCTGGCTTCGCGTCGTCCTTCTTGCCGTCGTTCTTGTCGTCGTTCTTGTCGTCGTTCTTGTCGTTGCTTTTGTCAGCGGGCTTCGGCTCCCTCGCCTTCGCCGCCTTCTGTGCGGCGGCAAAGACCTCGTCGCTCGGCTCGAACGGCGAGCGCGCGTCGGTCTTGAGCGCGAGCGCGTAGATGCCGCCCGGCTCGGCGAAGAACGGTTCGGGCGCGCGCGGTCCCCACGGGCTATTCACCGCAGAGTCGAAGGTGCGGTTCGAGAGGAAGTACAGGAACTTCCCGTCGCGCGACCACTGGGGGTCGAAGCTGTCGTAGCGGTCGGTGGTCGCCGCGATGGGTGCGCCGCCGGCAACCTGCCAAAGTTTGATCACGAGGTTCATGTTTGCCGCCGGCGCGACGTACGCGAGCCAGCGGCTATCCGGCGACCACGCGAGATCGGTGGGTTGCTCGATGGAGTTCTGTTCAACAAGCGTGTTGGTGTTGGTCGTTGTGTCGTACACCCAAACGCGCAGGCGCTTGTCGGTGTGCGCGATGCGCCTGCCGTCGGGCGACGGCACGGCGAGCCAGCGCACGGTGTCGCCGTCGCTCGTCAACCGCTTGGCCGCGCCCACCCCGTTCGTCGGCAGCGTGGCGAGCTCGAGTTCGCCAGATTCATCAGAGATCGCCACGAGCGACGCGCCGTCGGGCATGAACGCGGCCTCGCGGTAGCGGATGCCGCTGCGGCGGTCGGCGTCGACGGTGCGACCTTCCTTCGCGGGCACGACGAACGCGCGGCCGCGGATGGTGAACGCCACGCGGTCGCCGTCGGGCGAGATGTGCGCGGCGCTGACGGCGGCGGCGGGGTCCTTGACCCAGCGCTCGCGCGTCTGATCGAAGTCGCTGGCAAGTTGGATCGCAATCGGAGTGTCGCTGCCCGATGCGAGGTCGTGCATGCGCAGGTCGGGGCCGTACTGGTAGACCACGCGGTCGCCGTCGATCGAGGCGCTGCCGATGTCGAACTCCGCGTGCATAGTGTGCTGGCGCAGGTCGGAGCCGTCGGGCTTCATCGACCACAGGTTCATGCGCCCGCTGCGATCGCTGCTGAACACCACGCGGTCGCGCCAGGCGAGCGGACGGCGGCTGGTGCCGTCATAGTCGGCGGTCAGCGGCTTGGCCTCCCGCGTCTCGACATCGGGAAGCGGTAGCGTGAAGCTCCACAACTGCTGCACCGTGCCGCCCATGTAGCGATCGGTATGGCTGCCTTGGAACTGGAGCCGCGTGAACACCATCCGCGCTTCATCGAGGAACGCGACCTCGGAGCACTGCGCAAGCGGGAT
>CAIWCL010000268.1 GCA_903911205.1 uncultured bacterium | reverse complement strand
GGTTGACGCTGCGGCGTGAACCTACGGTGTAATTCACGCCAGAGCGAGCAAAGTCGGCGGTCGCGAACCGCAGGTTCGCCCCGCCGGCAGTTGCGAGCGCTGTTGATCCTCGCGGTTGACGCTGCGGCGTCAACCATTGGTGTAATCCACGCCAGAGCGAGCAAAGGCGGCGGTCGCGAACCGCAGGTTCGCCCAGCCGCCAGTTGCGAGCGCTCAAAAACGCTGCGAGCGCTCAAACTAGTCCACCAGCATGATCATGCGCAACCGAATGGTCACGGTCTGGCCGGGTTTGAGTTTTTCAAGTTGCTTGCCACTCGCACGCCACTTGTAGAGCGCATTTCGAATCGCTTCATCAACGCTACCGTTTCCGGTCGAGCGCACAAGTCGCGCGGTCTGCGGCACGCCGTCGCGACCGATCACCAGTTCGCCGATGGGATTGCGTGCCACTCCGTCGACGTAGTTGAGCGTTGTGAATCGCGGCCGCGCAGGCTTGAGCGTGATACCCTTTGCCGCGAGCGGCCGGCCGTTCTGCCAGTTCGCCATTGGCACGTCGATGATGGAAGTTGGATCGCTCTCACGGTCGGAGAGTTCGCCAGATGGTGCGATCGTGTCGCCGGGGGCGCCTGCAGGCGATGGTTGCGCGGGTGTGTTCTGCGCGCCATCAACCGGGGTCGGTCCAGGCATGCCACCACCCTGAGCGCCGCTCTTCGTCGAGACCGCGTTCTCGAGATCTGGAGTCGCTTGATCCGACGGCGTCGCGTTCGGCTCGGGTGCGGGCTCGGTTGGCTTCTCGGGCGATTCGTTCGGTGGCCTCACGGTGGTCGACGTGGGGTCGGCGTTGTCGCGGGGTGGTACGTTTGGTGACGCACCTGGTGCAGCAGGGTTCTGCGGTTTGCTCGGGTCCGCGCCGGATGGGTCGGGCTCAGTCGCGGGGTCTGTGCGTGGCTCTGCGTTCGGATCGGTTCGCGTTGGATCCGGTGGCGTGGGAACGGGCTTGGTTCCGTCAGCTGGCGACTTCGGTGGAAGCGTCGTTGGATCCGCCGGTGTTGGCGTCTCGTTCGTCGGGTCCGTGCGCGGATCATCGAGCGGATTGGTCGCTGGTCCCGCGGCCTCTGTCCCTGTTTCTGAAGGCGGCGCGTCGCCACTTGCTGGATCAGATCGCGGCTCGCTCGCGGCCGCGGGCTCGGGTGGCGCAAGCGGCACCGCGCGTTCTGCATCGCTTCCGCGTGCCACCGATGGTTCCGTTGGCGCGGTGGATGCCGCGGCGCTCGACGGCTCCTTCGCGGGCTCAAGAACGAGATTGGTTGGAACGGGTGCCGTACTTCCCGCCTCTCCCGCGGGAAGCGGCAATGGGCTTGGATTTGGGGAGACCGCAACCGAGGGCGCGGGCTCTGCCGGCGGAAGCGGTGACTGTACGGTGCCGCGCGAACCTGCTGCGACCTCAAGCCGGAACGCTGCCTGCTCCACTTCTGCAAGTTCGGCGAGGTGCTGCTGGTACTCCTCGTACCCAATCCAATTCATCGTTGTCGCGGTGCTCTCGTCGATACCGAGCTTGACTTCTTCTTGCTCATCGCGTGGCAGCGCGCGGTCGCGATTTCGCCGCTCTTGCAGCGCGCGACGCGCGTTCTCGACACTCCGCGCATCGCGCGCCTTGGTGTCGTCTCGTTTGGCATCGCGCTGTTCGTCGCCAGTCGCGTCTTCTCTCGCGGCGTCTTGCTCGCGCTCGAATGCCGCCTCTGCGACGGACTCGTGAGTCTGGTTGCCGTCACCCATGATTCCGAGCGCTGGGAACAACACGAACACATGGAGAAGCACGCTGAGCGCGAACGCCATGACGATCGGGAGGTTGGTGCGAATCCAGGACATCTCGGGGAAATCTGAGGTCGTGCGTTCTTGAAGTCGTGCGTTCTTGAAGTCGTGCGTTCTTGAAGTCGTGCGCTTTTGAAGAGCCTGAAAGGACGCGTGTCCGTGCGGGCGGGGAAGTTGATGGCGATCTCGCGCCGAGACTCTCCAGTTTCTCAACGCTCCGGGAGCATTACGGTGCGGAGGACGAGCCGGACGGAGTCGCTGCGGGGGCGCTACTTGGTTGGACTGTTGGCTGGACTGTTGGCGGATCTGTTGGGAGAGCTGTTGGCAGATTGGACGGTAGGCCACCGGGGGCCGTCGGGCCAACGGCAGGAGGCGTCGTTGGGAGAACTTCCGCGTCGCGAATCACCGAACCTCGCCGCTGCCGTCCAACGATGTTGACGTTGAACTTGCCAGGTTGGAGACGATCCCAGACATCGAGGAGCAGTGCGGAGCGATCCACTTCCGCGCTTCCGTCGGCAAGTGCCAGGTAGACAACGAGATCGGGTGCGTTTGCTCGAATCTCCTCGAGACGCGAGGCGAGTTCATCGAGCGCCACCGGTGTACGGTCGAGGTAGAGGCGTCCGTTGAGATCGACGGAGATCGTCGCGGCGGGTGAAGGCTTCGCGGCCTTTCCCGACTGGTACGTCTTCAACTCCATGGGTACGAGATCGACGCGCTCCATCATCATCACGCTGTAGATGAAAAACGTGAGAAGGAAGAGCATCACGTCGATCAGCGGCGCGAGCTCGATACGCGGTTCGTGGGCAACTCGTCGGATGCGAAACATCAGTTAGTTCTGTGAGGGTGACTCGTCCGCATCTGGAGAGGCACTCGAGGCGCCAACATCCGCCGAATTGGTACTCGTCTCAGGATCAACCGTATCGCCTTCGTCCTTGGGAGCGCTTGCGACGCCGACAACTTGGTCGCCGTCTTTCAAACGCACGACACGCACGCCTTGCGTGTTTCGCCCAACTTCGCGAATCTCGGCCGCTGGTGTTCGGACAAGCATGCCGCTCGATGAAACGACCACCACCGAGTCGCCGGCGGCGATCGGCAGCACGGCAACAACTTCGCCATTCTTGTCGTTCGTTTGGATATCGATGCGTCCCTTGCCGCCACGCGATTGCGCACGCGTCGAGCCATCCTCGCTCTGCACGAGATACTCGTTGAATGCCGTGCGCTTCCCGAAGCCGCGCGATGTCACGGTGAGCAGTGCGCGGACATCATCGCAACGAACGATGCCAACAACCGCATCCGACTCCGCGAGTTCGATGCCTTTCACGCCGGCGGTATCGCGGCCCATCACGCGAGCATCGTCTTCCTCGAAGCGAATCGCCATGCCTTCCTTCGTCGCGAGGAGAACGTGGTCCGTGCCCGACGTCGAAATGACGCCGACGAGATTGTCGCCGTCGTTGAGCGCAATCGCGATGATGCCGCCACGATTCACGTTGCGGTAATCCTTCAGACTGGTGCGCTTCACGCGACCCTTCTGGGTCGCGAAGACGAGGTAATCCTCCTTCTTCTCGAAATCCTCGATCGGAAGGAACGTCTTCACCTTCTCGCCTTCGCGGAGTTCAAGCAGGTTCACGATCGCGCGGCCCTTCGCGGTGCGCGCCATTTCGGGAATCTGCCAGACCTTGATGCGGAAGACTCGCCCGGTGTCGGTGAAGCAGAGGAGGTCGTCATGCGACCCGCACACCATGACGTGCTCGGTGTAGTCATCGTCGCGCTGTTCAGCGCCCTTGATGCCTTTCCCGCCGCGGCCTTGCGTGCGATAGGTGTCGAGCGGCAATCGCTTGACATACCCCGCGTGGCTCACCGTCACGACGCAGACGTGCTGCGGGACGAGTTCGCCCATCTCGAAGTCCTCGGCCTCGTTGCCTTCGATCGAGGTGAGACGCTCGTCGCCGAAACGCTCTGCGAGTGCGAGGGTGTCGGCGCGAACGATCGCGAGAATCTTCCAGGCATCTGCGAGAATCGCTTCGAGTTCGTCGATCTTCGCGAGCAGTCCGTTGAGTTCGCTCGCGAGTTTCTCGATTTCGAGGCCAACGAGTTGGATCAAGCGGAGCGCGCCAATAGCATCGGCTTGCACGCGCGTGAGGCGCACGCCGCCGTTGCCTTCCGCGAACGCCTTTTCCGCGCGCGCGATGAGGCGCTCGGGAACAAGTTCGATGCGCGAATAACTCGGTGAAATGCGGAACGCGCGCTCCATCAAACGCTGAATCGCTTCTTCACGCGTACGGCTTGTTCGAATGAGGCGAATGACCTCATCGATGTCGCAGACGGCGTAGATGAGGCCTTCCAATTTGTGTGCGGCTTGGCGCGCTTGACGCAACTCGAATTCGCAGCGTCGACGAATGACTTCGCAGCGATGATCGATGTAGCACTGAATCAACTGACGCAGCGAAAGCGTGCGCGGTTGGTGCTTGACGAGCGCAATGTTCTGGATCGAGAAACTCGATTGCAGCGGCGTGAATTCGTAGAGTTGCTTCTCAACGGTCGCTGGATCTGCGCCCTTCTTGAGCACAATCTGAATGCGCGTGCGCGCGTCGCGACCAGAGTGATTCTGAACTTGCGAGATATCTTCGATGCGGCCCTCTTTGTGGGCTTCGACGATCTTCTCGATGAGCGCAGACTGCGAGACTTGATACGGAATCTCGTCGATCACGATCACATCACGGCCAGCAGACTTTTGGTGTGTCACACGACCACGAACAACGATGCGCCCGCGACCGGACGAGTACGCCTCCATGATGCCGCGGCGGCCCATGATGATGCCGCCCGTTGGGAAATCGGGTCCGGGCACCAACTCCATCAAGCGGTCCACGGCGATGAGCGGATCATCGATCGTCGCGACGATCGCCGCACAAATCTCACGCACATTGTGCGGAGGCATGGTGCTCGACATGCCGACCGCGATGCCGGACGAACCATTCACGAGGAGGTTCGGAAACTTACCCGGTAGCACGCACGGCTCCATCAGCCGTTCGTCGTAGTTGGGCTTGAAATCGACCGTTTCCTTGTCGAGATCTTCCATCATCGCCATCGCGGCGTGCGTCATGCGCGCCTCGGTGTAACGCATGGCGGCCGGCGGATCGCCCTCAATCGAACCGAAGTTCCCTTGCTTGTCGACGAACATGTAGCGGGCCTTCCAATCTTGGCCCATGTTTACGAGCGTTGGGTAAATCACGCTCTCGCCGTGCGGGTGGTAGTTACCGCTGGTGTCGCCGCAAATCTTCGCGCACTTGATCTGCTTACGGCCGGGCGAAAGCTTGAGGTCGTTCATCGCGACGAGGATGCGGCGCTGTGATGGTTTGAGCCCATCGCGGACATCCGGGAGCGCACGATCCATGATCGTGCTCATCGCATAGGTGAGGTAACTCTCGTGGAGCTCTCGGTCGATATCAAGATCCACGATGTTGTCGAAACCTTGATCAGGTTTCTTGTCGATCGATTGCTCGAGCGGCTTCTGATCGTCGGAAGGTTGTGCCGGAGATCCGTCGGCCATGAAAAAGGGGTCCTTTCGGCGAAGCGTCTCGACGCTCGAATCTCACGCCCAGAGATGAGCGTGACGAGGGTGTCTTTGGCGCAACGCAGTCCTCCGAAAAAGCCGTGGAATGGCGCAGTTCCGGTGGGGCTGACAGTGTAGCTCAACGGGCGACAGCGTGGCCCCGGACGGGCGCGTTCTCGCACGTCGAATCTCCCACGAAAGTGAGCGCAGATCGACTCCCCGCGCGGCTCCAGTTTCCGGGTTTCACCTGCATCGCGTGCGGACGCCTCGGAGGAGTTGAAGGAGAATCGCCGTCCCGATCCGGGACAGGACTTGCGGAGGCTCGGAGCGAGTCGTCCCCGTCGGCCGGTCGACATCAGGTGAAGAGGAGGATGGCGAGCCCAAGCAAAATCGCCGAGGCGCCGCAGGCCACGAGAACGCGTGTCGCGACGCGGTTCTCCGCGCTTCTCGTCTCGGGTTCTGTCCCTTCCAATGGAATCGCATCGGTCGGATAGTTCCGCCGTTCGACCACGACGATCTGCCCGAAGCTCATCGACGCGCCGGAGAATCGGAAGCCGTCGTCAGACGGTCGTTCGCCCTTGCCGGCATCGCTTCCACCTTTCGGGGCAATCAACGGTGACTCCACCCCGCGAAGCGTTGCATTCGC
>CAIWCL010000267.1 GCA_903911205.1 uncultured bacterium | reverse complement strand
CCCGTCAAGTCATGGGAGCTGGCAGTGCCCGAAGTCGCGCAAATTCATGCGTGCCCACGGCAAGGCTGGTGACTGGGACTAAGTCGTAACAAGGTAGCCGTAGGGGAACCTGCGGCTGGATCACCTCCTTTCTAAGGGAATATACTTAGGCACGTTGTCCGGAGCGATCCGGATCGTGAATTCGTCAAGACAACCTCGTCTCCGGGTTTCGGAGATAGCGAATTGGTGACAATTCGTGAAGGTATCCAACTGCTGCTTGATATAAACAACGACGACCCCGCTGTATTCAGCGGGGTTGTTCGTTTTTGTACTTCATACGTTGGGGCGAGCATCGCTTCCTTCGAATACACGGTCGCTCCGTCCCTCCCGGCGTTCATGAAATGACTTCCGACGATCGTGTGCACACGATGCACTCTTGATGGGGCGGTTCGATGTGCTGTGAGCCGATCCCGCGAGGCGATCCGGTTGACCCATTGTTCTCGCGGTGGATTTGGATCGATCCGGGGTGGTCAGAGACGATCCATGGACTTGGCTTGACGGACTTGGCTTGACGGACTTGGCTTGATGGACTTGGCTTGATGGACTTGGCTTGATGGACTTGGCTTGATGGACTTGGCTTGATGGACTTGGCTTGATGGACTTGGCTTCATAAACCTCGGGTCTTCATGTCGGTTCTCACGAAACCGAGTCTCAACAAGCCAGGCAGAAATGCGCCCATGTGCCAGCGTTTCAGGGGAAATCTCGTCGGAGGCTCGGAAGCGAGTGAATCGCACCCGGCTTAGCCTGTTCTTTCTAGTCCGACGATGAAACCTGCCATCCTTGAAGCAAAGACTTGAAGCAAAGACTTGAAGCAAAGACGGAGCGCAAAAACGAACTCAGCGCCCTTGCAGGCGCCGAGTTTGAAACGACTGGCCTTTCCGCCGTCGATTTCGGATGAGCCTTGCGCGGGGGTCCAATCCTGCGCGGCCACTTTCCGATTGAGTCCCAAGTGTCCAGCTTGAAACTCGTTCCCTGCGCCTTTCGGCGCAAACTGCGGTGGTCCAGACCGCAGTGTTCCTGTCGTCAGAGAAGAGACCTTCAGCCGTAGGCTCTGCGCGCGCTTCTGAGAATTCTCGTCATATAGCTTTGAGTCGCTGGGGTGAATTCGGGATGGCAAGGGGCTTGCATTGCAGCGAAATGCGGATAAACATATCAGGATTGGGCGATGGTGCAGTTGCCGGGCATGGAACTGAACCACAGGGAGGCCACAGGGCCTCAATCCGGAGACGAAACTCCGGATTTAAACCGGACACACAGATCGACATTTCTGCATTCATGGAACTCTCGATGGCAACAGCAATCAACAGCACACAAAAACGCAGTTCGAAAGAAAGCCCCAACCAAGGCGATCAGTCCGGATCAAACGCTGGGCATGTCGCTGGGCCTTCAGCCATGGGTGCCTTGGAGCGATTCACCTATGACGACGCGATCGTTCGGTGGTTCATGGGCGCTTCGTTGACTTGGGGCATCGTCGGCATGTTGGTGGGCGTCGTGGTCGCTCTTCAACTGGCGGACCCAATGTTCAACCTCGGACTTCAATGGACGAGTTTCGGGCGACTCCGGCCTCTGCATACCAACGCAGTGATCTTCGCATTCGCGGGGAACGCGATTTTCGCCGCGGTGTACTACTCGTCGCAGCGTCTGCTGAAGGCTCGGATGTTCAGTGACCTCTTATCGCGTGTCCACTTTTGGGGATGGCAAGCAATCATTTTGGCTGCCGCGATCACGCTGCCGCTCGGGTTCACGCAGTCGAAGGAGTATGCCGAACTCGAATGGCCGATCGACCTCGCCGTGGTGGCAGTGTGGGTTGTGTTCGCGGTGAACTTCATCGGCACACTTGTTCGTCGACGCGAACGACATTTGTACGTGGCCATCTGGTTCTACATCGCGACCGTCATCGCGATCGCTGTTCTCTACATCTTCAATAACCTCGTGATGCCTGCAGATTGGTTCCGCTCGTACTCGGTGTACGCCGGATCGCAGGATGCGTTCATGCAGTGGTGGTACGGACACAACGCGGTCGCGTTCTTCCTGACGACGCCATTTCTTGGGCTGATGTACTACTTCCTCCCGAAGGCCGCGGAGCGACCGGTCTTCTCATACCGACTCTCGATTGTTCACTTCTGGAGTCTCGTCTTTCTCTACATCTGGGCGGGACCGCACCACCTTCACTACACGGCCCTTCCAGAGTGGGCTTCAACACTCGGAATGCTCTTCAGTGTCATGCTGTGGATGCCGTCGTGGGGCGGAATGTTGAACGGTCTGCTGACGCTTCGTGGAGCGTGGACTCGCGTCGCTTCCGACCCAGTCCTCAAGTTCTTCGTTGTCGCCATCACCTTCTACGGCATGTCGACCTTCGAAGGTCCACTTCTCTCGGTGAAGAGTGTCAATGCGTTGAGTCACTACACGGATTGGACGATCGCACACGTGCACGCGGGTGCACTTGGTTGGGTCGGCTTCATGTGCTTCGGCATGTTCTACTGGCTTGCGCCGCGACTCTTCCAAACGCCGATTGCGCGACCGTCCTGGGTTGGATTCCACTTTTGGATCGCAACGATCGGCATCCTGCTTTACATCGGTGCGATCTATTGGGCGGGTTTGACGCAAGGCCTGATGTGGCGCGCGTTCGATGCCGACGGGCTGCTCCAGTTTCCAGACTTCCTGTCCACTGTCACAGTGCTCATTCCGTACTACTGGATCCGAGTGCTCGGCGGGTCGCTCTATCTCTTTGGTGCTGTGTTGATGGGCATCAATTTCATGATGACGTGGGCGAAGCGGCCGAAGTCCTACGACGTGCCGGTGTACGAGGCACCCGCGTTGGCCGCGGGCTTTCGAGAGCGTCCAGCGCCTGGTTCGACGTATCCCGCGACATCCGTGCTTGGTTTTGGTCGAGTCCTCGATGTCTTCGCACAACTTCGTTGGCATCGACGTTTCGAAGGGCTGCCAATCGTCTTCACGATATTGGTGGCACTCGGAGTGGTGATCGCGAGTCTTGGGGAAATCATCCCGCTCTTTGCGCGGAAGTCTGATGTTGCGCGCATCGCGAGCGTGGAGCCTTACACCCCGTTGGAACTCGCAGGTCGTGACATCTATATCTCGGAAGGTTGCGTCAACTGTCACTCCCAGATGATCCGGCCCTTACGTGCTGAGACTGAACGCTATGGGGAGTACTCGAAGCCAGGAGAATTTGTGTTCGATCACCCGTTTCTGTGGGGATCGCGTCGAATCGGACCTGATCTTGCGCGAACTGGCAAGCGGCTTCCCTCTCCACACTGGCATCTGCGTCACTTGATTCAGCCGACAGACACGAGCAAAGGCTCGATCATGCCGCCCTATCCGCATCTCTCTGAGGGCGTGCTCGATGTCGCATCTATCCGGAATTCGGTCGCGGCGATGAAGGCGCTTGGAGTTCCGTACTCCGATCGTGAAGTGACGGAAGCGGAGACGCTCGCACGCACACAAGCGCAGAAGATCGCAGCGCGCATTGTGGAGGAGGGTGGCCCTGCAGGCGTTGAAGATCGCAAGGCTGTGGCGCTCATTGCCTACTTGCTACGACTCGGGACCGATCTTGACAAACCGTTGTCGACGCCCGGGGAAGCGCCATCGACAGAGATCGCGAAAGAGTTGTCGCCTGTCACCACGACCTCAGTGCAAGCCGTTGGAGGTGATCAGTCATGGAAACCATGACCATCGTGGAGATCTCGCTCCTCTTCTTCTTCGTGCTTTTCCTTGGGATCGTGGCGCGACTGGTGTTCTCGCGATCGAAGCGATGGAAAGAGGATGCGCAAATTCCACTGCACGACACAGTCGCCATCGAACCCGAGTCAAGCGCCGCGACCGAAGGAGTTCACAAGTGAATACACCTGAATCAAAGCAAAACGTGAGCGAAGAACCCATGATTCTCGATCACGATTGTGACGGTATCCGCGAGTACGACAACCCGATGCCCTCGTGGTGGACTGGTCTCTTTTGGGGCTCGATGCTCTTCGCCTTGCCGTACTTCGCGTTCTATCACCTTGGTGGTGTTGGAACGACCATCGCGGACAATTATGAAACTGAAGTCGGCGCCTTCTATGAATTGCAGGCAGCGAAACTCGGAAATCTCAAGCCAGATGCGCCAACCATTCTGACACTCGCTGCGGACAGTCAGAAAATGCTCGCGGGTCGGAACATGTTCCGTGCGAATTGCGCGACATGTCATGGCCCCGATGGTGGTGGCCTGACTGGACCCAATCTCACCGACGATCACTACATCAACATTCGAAAGCCTGAAGACATCTTTCGAGTTGTGCATGATGGGCTTCCTACCAAGGGGATGCCGGAGTGGGCTTCGCGCTTCAGTGAGCCGCAACTGGTACTGCTTTCAGCCTACATCGCAAGTTTGCGCGGTTCGCATCCGAGTGCACCGCGCGACCCGCAAGGTGATCAGGTCGCACCATGGTCACTTCCAGATGCCACGTCAGATTCGGCCACGACGGCAGCCATGGGTCGGTAGGCGAGCCTCAAAAGTTGCTGTGGGCTGAGAGACCAGTGCGAGTCATGGTGTTCGAGACTCAGATGTTTCTGGGGTGTTCGTGTTTCTGGGCTATCCACGTTTCTGGGGTGTTCCGATGTCCTCAAGTCTTTCGTTACCTGTCCTTCGCCACGATGCCCCGGTCTCTGTAGATGCCGCGCAGGATCCATTTCTCAAACCCGAGGGCCGTGTACTCGCGACGCTAGAAGAAGATGGTCGTCGTCGTTGGATACGCCCCAAGCTCTCGCCTGGAAAGTGGTGGACGCGGCGACGTGCCGTTGCATGGGCGTTGATTGTGCTCTTTGCACTCGTGCCATGGACCACGTTTGATGGCATGCCGACGATCTTGCTTGATGTCGTTGATCGCAAGTTTGTGTTCTTTGGATCGGTATTTCGGCCGACCGAAACGCTTCTCTTCGCGCTGCTCTTCATCTCCGTGTTTGTCGGGATTTTCCTACTCACCGCGCTGTTTGGTCGCGTCTGGTGCGGGTGGGCATGTCCACAAACGGTCTATCTCGAGTTTGTCTATCGCCCATTGGAGCGAATGTTTCTTGGAAAGTCGGCGTTCCAACCAAAGGCAATCGTCTCCGGTTGGAGACGTATCGCGATGTACACCGCGTACACGTTGGTGTCAGCGCACCTGGCAAACACTTTTCTTGCATGGTTCGTTGGCGCGGATCGTCTGACGGATTGGATTTTCACGTCGACGCCTTTTTCACATCCGATCGCGTTTGCGATTTTCGCTGCGACTACGCTGCTTATGCTCTTCGATTTTGCGTTCTTTCGAGAGCAACTCTGTTCGTTGGTGTGTCCGTATGGCCGATTGCAGTCGGCACTACTTGATCGCGATTCGCTCATTGTTGGCTACGACCAAAAGCGTGGTGAACCTCGTGGAAAGTCGAAAGCGATACGTGGTGTACACAGCACATCGAATGGCGATGGGCACTGCAGCGGAAAGTGCGGCTGTGACGGAAAGGGCGGTTGTGGATCGGGCCGAAAGTGTGACGGCGATGCATTTGTCGCGGCACGCCCGGCTCCAGCGATCGCGGATCGCACGGGTGATTGCATTGATTGCACGCTCTGCGTGCAGACATGTCCCGCAGGCATTGATATTCGCGATGGGCTTCAACTGGAGTGTGTGCAGTGCACGCAATGCATCGATGCGTGTGATGCAGTGATGATCAAACTCGGTCGTCCGACAGGTCTCATTCTCTATACATCGGAGCGCAAGCTTGCACGTGAGATTCGCCGCGGTCCACGAATGCGCCTTGTCGTGTATCCGCTCTTCTTGATGATCGCACTGTCCGGTGTGGTGTGGCTTGCCGTCACGCGGCAACCAGCAGCGCTGGCGGTGATTCGTGCACAGGGAATTCCCTACACCGTGCATGCGGAGAAGGTCGAGAGCATCGTTCGACTTCGGATCGACAATCGTACGCGCACATTGCGGACCTACATCGTCGAGGGCGGTGCGGGTGTGGAGCTTGCACAGTCGGCACGCGTTGATGTTGCTGGCGACACAAGCGGTGAAGCGGACGTTGTTGTTCTGAGCCCACAAGACGCATTTGCGCGTGGTCGACGTGAAGTTGAACTCATCGTTCGAGATGAGTCGGGAGCATGGACGGGAACGCTTCAAACGCATGCGCTTGGGCCGATCGTGCTCGCGCCGCTTCCTGGTCCAGCAGAGGGAGGTTCAAAGTGAAGCTCATCGAAAATCGATGGATGTTTGCGCCAATACTGCTCCTTGGCGGAAGCGTTGTGATTACGGTGACGACGGTGCTTTCGGCGGTGGTCGGTCATCCGCTTGGCATGGAACCCGCGTACGACATCAAAGCCGCTGCGTGGGATGAAGAGCGCGAGCAGCGTGCACAGAACGATCGCTTGCGTTGGGTTGTGACTCCAACCGTCGCGAGTGAAGGACTGCATCGTTCGATACTCATTCGCGTCGAAGATAAGCATGCGGCACGCGTTCCTGCGAGCCGCGTTTCGGTGGAGTGCATTCCAATTCTGCTCGGTGAATCACGACGAACCCTTGAACTTGCAGCGTCGGAGGGTGAAGTCGGAGTCTTTCGTGGCGCATTTGACTGCTCCATCGGAGGTCAATGGGAGTTCCGCGTCGTCGTGGACACGCCGAGTGGTCGCTACACCGATGTTTTTCGCAGGCAACTCCCTCATGCGCGTGCCGATGCGATGCCAAACGTGTTGCCAAACGCGATGCAGGGCGTGGTGAAGACGGAGGCTTCGCGTGGCTGAATCACTTGCAGTGGAGTCCGCGGTTGCCATCGTTTCCCTCGCAGGAACCGTGCTCGCGTCGAGTCTTCTCGGAAGTGCGCACTGTGCGGGAATGTGTGGAGGCGTTGCACTCGTCGCCATTGGTGCAGATGGAAAGTCGCGTCTTGCGCGGCAGATCGGCTATCACGCGGGTCGATTGGTTTCCTATGCGATTGTCGGCGCTGCGTGCGGAGTGATTGGTATCGCGATTGATGATGCGGGAACGCTCGTTGGGTTCCAACGCGTTGCAGCAGTTGCGGCAGGACTCACGATCGCACTCTTTGGTTTCGTCGCGATTCTTCGCGCGTTTGGGGCGCGAGTTCCGAAGGCGGGCGTGCCAGCGCCGCTGATCGCAGTCGCGCAGCGCGTACATGTTCGAGCGATGAAACTACCGCCAGCATGGCGTGGTGTTCCGCTTGGGCTCGCAACTCCGCTGCTGCCGTGCGGGTGGCTGTATGCGTTCGCCGCCATTGCTGCGGGGAGCGCTTCGATGGCGGCGGGCGCGTTGGTGATGGCCGCATTTTGGCTCGGGACGGTTCCCGCGCTCGTCGTTGCCTCCAATGGCGCCCGACTTGCATTTGCGAAGCTTGGTCGACTCGCGCCGGTGATCGCTGGACTCGCGATGATGGCTGTGGGTCTTCATGCGGCGATGTGGCGAAGCTCGGTCGCCGACGATGCGATCCAGGGGCTTGCCATGGTGCGCGTTGTGAGAGAGGGAAGCGCGCCCGCCACGTGTGTAGATCTTGCAGTGGAGGCATCGGAACTTGCGAATGAACTTCCGCCGTGCTGTCGCGCTCACGCGGAGGCTGCACCGACCTCAGGCACGAAGGCGTCGGAACTTTCATCAGGAGGTGTGCCGTGAGTGAGCCGCGCGTCGAGCGGAGTGGTGACTCGCTACATACGCACCCATGTACGCACTGCACGCTTCCTGTTCCCGCGGTCGAAGTTCGCGCGGGCGAAGCGGAGCAATTCTGCTGCCACGGCTGCCGCGCCGTGTACGCGTCGATTCACGAGTGTGGGCTTGAGGGTTACTACCAGTTGCGTGAGAAGCTCACGGAACAAGATGTGCAGCGCACGCATGCGGAGGATGAGCGTGATGCACGCCCGGCGCAGGTCAGTGGTCGTGGATTTGAGTCCTTCGACGAGGCGGCGTTTCTCGAACGACATGCGCGACGCGGTGTCGACGGACGAGCGACGGCGGAGTTTCGCATCGATGGCATTCGGTGCGGCGCATGTGTGTGGCTTCTCGAAGCGATGCCGCGCATCGTGCGTGGTGTGGAATCGGTACGAATCGACTCGGCGCGCGGAACGGTACGCCTCGCATGGAATCCGAATCGGGTGCGGCTTTCTCAAGTGGCCCGGCGGTTTGACACGCTCGGCTATCAACTGATTGCGTTTGCCGATCCGGCGGCAGTCGAGCGCGAGCGTGCTGCGAACCGAGCATGGCTTGTGCGTATTGGTGTTTCAGGCGCGATTGCGAGTAACGCGATGGCGGTTGCGTTTGCGCTCTACGGTGGGTTGTTCTCGGAGATGGCGCCGGCGTACCGCTTGTTCTTCCAATGGATGTCGGTGTCGCTCGCGCTGGTGTCGCTGGTGTTTCCCGGTCGAATCTTCCTCGCCAACGCGCTTGCATCGATTCGAACGCGTACGCCGCACATGGATCTTCCGGTTGCGTTTGGGTTGGTCGCGGCGGTTGGTGCAGGTCTCGTTGCGACGATGCGTGGAACCGGTTCGATTTACTGCGAGAGCGCTTCGATGCTCATTTTCCTGCTGCTCGTTGGGCGCTTTGTCCAATACGGCCGACAGCGGAAAGCGCGCGAGCAGGTGGAGTTGCTGCTTGCGATCGTGCCGTCGATCGCGAGGCGTCTTGGTGCGGATGGCGTTGCGCGTGAAGTGTCGATTGATACGCTTCATCCAGGAGATCGCGTCGAGGTGACCGCGGGTGAGACATGCCCGGCGGATGGGCGTCTGCGATCGGTGACCGCGCATGTCGACATGTCGCATCTCACGGGTGAGAGCGCCCCTGTGCGCGTCGAACGAGGCGACGCGGTGTATGCCGGATCGCGTTTCATCAGAGGACCCGTTGAAATTGAAGTGATTGTCGCGGGAGCGGAAACACGAGCGGCTCGGCTTCTCGAACTCGTACGCGATGCTTCTCTTCGAAGAGCACCGATTGAGGAAATCGCCAATCGCATGGCGGGTTGGTTTCTGGTCAGCGTCATCTTGTCCGCTGCGGTGACTCTTGCATGGTGGTGGCCGACGCTCGGTGGCGAACAAGCCATCGAACGCGCGATCGCGATGCTCGTCGTGACCTGTCCCTGTGCACTTGGTCTTGCCACGCCGCTTGCGGTTGTCGCAGGACTTGGCAAGGGCGCGCGCCGCGGCGTGCTTGTGAAGGGTGGCGATGTTCTCGAGCGGGCTGCGAAGCCAGGAACACTCGTCCTCGACAAGACAGGTACCGTGACCGAGGCGCGCTCAAAGGTCATTCGCAGCGACGGATCTTCGAAAGCCCTTGCGTTCGCGGCGGCGCTCGAGGTGCACAGTACGCATCCGCTCGCATTCGCGATCGCGCGCGCCTTTGAAGCGGTTGAGAGTGGCGCGTCGCCTTGGGATGGAAAAGCGGTCGACGTGCACGAGACGCCGGGTCTGGGAATCGAGGGGCGCATCACTGGGAAGTTTGTCCGCGTCGGAAGCATGCGCCTGATGGATGCGCGCGGTGTTGTCGTTGCGGATCGATTTCGAGTGATCGCGTCGCAGTACGCGGCGGAGGGGCTTGCGCCCGTGTTGGTGTCGGTGCAGGGGCGCGTGGAGGCGATCATCGGAATTGGCGATCCGATTCGAACCGACGCAGCGGAGACGGTTGCGCTCCTCAAAGCTCGCGGTTGGCGGGTGATGCTCGCTTCTGGCGACGATGCGGTGGTTGCGGCGGGAGTTGGTCGCGCGATCGGACTCGCGGGTGGCGACATCGCGGGCGGACTCTCGCCAGAAGAGAAACTGGAGTTTGTGCGTCGCGCAGATCTCGCTCGACCCGTGGTGATGGTGGGCGATGGCGTGAACGATCTCGCCGCACTCGCGGCCGCCGACGTTGGAGTTGCAGTTCGCAACGGCGCGCAGGCTTCGCATCATGTGGCGGATGTCTGCCTCGCGGCGTCGGGTATGCGACCGCTCGCGCGGTTTCTCGAAGGGGCACGCAGTTCGATGGGCGCGATTCGGACGAATCTCGTCGTGTCGGTCGCATACAACGCGCTCGGGGGAGTGCTTGCGTTTGCTGGCCTCGTGAACCCACTCGTCGCGGCGATTCTCATGCCCCTGAGCGGCCTCACCGTGCTCGTACTCGCGCTGAAGTTGCCTTCATTTGAGTTGCCTGCGAGGGCGGAAGGAACACACTGATGGAACTCGTTTTTGTCGCGCTCCCCGTGGCGCTTCTGGTCGGAGGATCGGCGTTGATTGCCTTCCTCTGGGCTGCGAAGTCGGACCAATTTGAGGATTTGGATACGCCGCCAACGCGGGTGCTCTTCGAGGAGTCGCCGCTCAGGACCGATGTCGGTCCTAGCGATGATGGCACTCGTTCTTCCGGGGATTCGCGTGGGAGTCCGCTTGGAAGTTCGTTCAGCGACTCGACGGGAAGTTCGCGCGGGGGATCACGCGCGGATCAGGAGGCATCGGTCGGAGCGTACGTGTCGAGCCGGACGCGACCCAATGACCTTGCGTGATAGGTCTTCCAACACGGCCTTGCCGGATGGAATTCCGCCACCCGGATGGAATTCCGCCACCCGGATGGAATTCCGCCACCCGGATGGAATTCCGCCACCCGGATGGAATTCCGCCACCCGGATGGAATTCCGCCACCCGGATGGAATTCCGCCACGATGCCTGCTCCATCAGCGCCGACGGATGCAAATTCAGTCGGTCCAACCACTCAGTCGGTCCAACCATTCAGTCGGTCCAACCATTCAGTCGGTCCAACCATTGAAGCCGCCATCGGCATAGCCGCCGACACCGCCCCAGCCATTCCAGTTGTTGCCGCCGCGGAAGGTGCCGAAGCCCTGGCGGAGTCCCAGAGGGCCGTTCTCGTAGTTTGGACCGTACCAACCCGCGCCGCCGCCGCCCGTACCGAGCGGGGCCTGCATTTGACCTTGGTTGTATTTGCCAAGGTTGCCGTTTTGAACGGGAGCGCCGTACACCGGGGCGGAGTAACCGGCATCGCCGTAGAAGTGGTTGTGGTAGTGGACGTCTCCGCCGCCAATCTGCGGGCGAAGTTCACCCGGGCGTTGGTTGTAGCCGGCACCTGCGGGCGTCACGGCATTGGGGTCGTTCTGGCCTGGCTTCCCCGCGAAGGACGAGTCTTGCATGTCACCGGGCTTGCCGGCGAAGGAGCTGTCAGAACCGACCGACGAACCCTGGCCTTGACCGGAGTCCTGCGCGACCAATCGCGCCGGCCCGACCATGCCGAGCGCGGGTTGTGATGCGCTCCGCGCGGTCGCGTTGGGCGTCGACGCGCAGGACGCGAGGAGAAGAACCGGGACAAGCACCGAAACCGAAACAGTGAGTGCGCAGTGGGGAGTCCGAAGCATGGCAGTGGGATCGGCCGTCGCGGGGGTGGGGGATGAAAGAAACCGCGCGGTCGAGGCTTCCTCCGCACGGGCGCGCGTCCACGGGATCTTCCGCGCGTCGTACCATCGACGCCACGTCGGGAAGTGCGAGGGAACCTTCCGCGGGTTGCGTGCCCGCGATGCCTGCACCGCGCATTTCGACGGCTGACGTGTGAACGCTGCTTATTCCGAAGGGACTTCCTTTGACCACTGCGACCGCCACTGCTTTCCCCGTTCAGAACGCCGGCACCCCGATCGGGACACCCGAGATGGACAATCTCGCGATCAACACGATCCGCACGCTTTCGATGGACGGCGTACAGGCGGCCGATTCGGGCCACCCTGGGACGCCGATGGCGCTCGCTCCGGTGGCATACGCGCTTTGGCAGGACATCCTGCGCTTCGATCCCGCCGATCCATTGTGGGCCAACCGCGATCGCTTCGTTCTCTCGAACGGTCACGCATCGATGCTGGTGTATTCGCTGCTCTTCCTCGCGGATGTGCAGCGCGCCGATCACCACGGTCATCTCACGGGTGAACCGACGCTCACGCTCGACGATCTCAAGCGCTTCCGCCAACTCGGCTCGCGCTGCCCGGGTCACCCCGAGTCACATCTCACGACGGGCGTCGAGACCACGACCGGACCGCTCGGCCAGGGACTCGCGACGAGCGTTGGTATGGCGATGGCTTCGAAATGGCTCGGCGCGCGCTACAACCGGCCGGGCTATCCGCTCTTCGATTTCCGTGTGTGGTCGATTTGCGGCGACGGCTGCATGATGGAAGGGATTTCTGGCGAAGCGGCGAGTCTCGCTGGTCACCTTGGCCTTTCCAATCTCTGCTGGATTTACGACTACAACCGCATCACGATCGAGGGTGCGACCGATCTTGCGTACTCGGATGACGTTGCGACGCGCTTCATGGGTTACGGGTGGAACGTCGTGCGTGTTGGTGATGCGAACGACATCCCATCGCTGTTGCGGGCATATCGCGCGGCGGAGCGCTCGACGGATCGGCCGACGCTTGTGATCGTGGATAGCCATATCGGTTACGGCTCGCCGAAGAAGCAAGACACCGCGAGTGCGCACGGCGAACCGCTTGGCGAAGAGGAAATCAAGGCGACGAAGCGTGCCTATGGCTGGCCTGAAGATGCGAAGTTCCTCGTGCCGGACGGCGTGAAGGCGCGCTTTGCCGAGAAGGTTGGTGCGCGCGGCGCGGCAGCGAGTGCCGAATGGAAGGCTCGATTTGAGGCGTACGCGAAGGCATATCCGTGGCTTGCCGCGGAAGTCGAGACGATGCTCGCGCGCGGACTTCCGGAGGGTTGGGACAAGGATCTCAAGCCGTACCCAGCGGATGCGAAGGGCAATGCGTCACGCAACACCTCGGGGCAAGTACTCAATCAAATCGCGAAGAACGTGCCGTGGATGATTGGTGGCAGCGCGGATTTGGCGCCAAGTACGAAGACGCTTCTCACGTTTGATGGCGCGGGTGCTTTCCAAAAGGGCGCTTTTGGCGGGCGAAACTTGCACTTCGGTATTCGCGAGCACGCCATGGCAGCGATCGTCAATGGCTTGACGCTGTCGGGGCTTCGCGCGTACGGCTCAGGCTTCCTGATCTTTAGCGACTACGCGCGTGGCAGCATTCGCTTGAGTTCGATCATGGAGTTGCCCGCGCTCCATATCTTCACCCATGACTCGATTTATGTTGGTGAAGACGGTCCGACGCACCAACCGATTGAGCAACTTGTTGGTTTGCGCGCGATTCCGGGCATGCATGTCTTCCGTCCGTGCGATGGAAATGAAGTGATTGCGTGCTGGCGAGCCGCAATGCAACTCACGCATCATCCTGCGGTGTTCGCGCTGACGCGACAGAATTTGCCGACGTTGGATCGCTCGCGGTACGCGTCAGAAGATGGTTGCCTCAAGGGTGGCTACGTGCTTTCGGAAGCCGATGGCGGTACGCCAGATGTGCTGCTGATCGCATCGGGGAGCGAAGTGCATCTCATGCTTGGCGCGCAGGACATGCTCGCGAAAGAGGGCATCAAGGCGCGCGTCGTGTCGATGCCGTGCATGGCGCTCTTTGAGTCGCAAGAGGCGGCGTACCGCGACGCGGTCTTGCCGTCGGCGGTGCGCGCGCGCGTGACTTGCGAAGCAGCGAGCACGGTTGGTTGGGACCGGTATGCCGGTCTCGACGGCGAGTGCATTGGCATGACCACGTTCGGTGCGAGTGCGCCGGCGAAGGATGTTGCGAAGCACTTTGGATTCACTGTCGAGAACGTCGCGGATGCTGCACGTCGATCGCTCACGCGCGTGCGTGGCGGAGGTGTTCGATGAAGATCGCAGTTGCATCCGACCACGCAGGATTCGCGTTGAAGGAAGCGATGAAGCGGGAGGTCGAAGCACTCGGACACGAAGTGGTCGATCTCGGTACGCACTCAGCGGATCCGGTGGATTACCCCGATTACGCGGAGAAAATCGGTCTCGCCGTCGTCAGTGGTGAAATTGATCGCGGCATTCTCTTCTGCGGTTCGGGTATCGGCGCGAGCGTTGCGGCGAACAAAATCCCGGGAGTTCGTGCGGGAAACTGCAGCGATACCTATTCGGCGCATCAGGGTGTCGAGCACGATGCGATGAACGTGCTGGTACTCGGTGGACGTACGGTTGGCTCGGCTGTGGCGAGCGAAATGGTGCGCGCGTATCTCGCGGCTGCCTACACGCAGGAAGCGCGCCATGAGAAGCGTCTTGCAAAAGTGCTTGCGATCGAGGCACGCTACGCCGTCGTCGCGCAATAGTCGCGCGACACGCGTGGGGTGCGTCACGTGTGTCACGTGCGCTGCATCGAGTGGTGCGCATCGATGAAAAATGAAACGGCCCTGCGCAAACAGGGCCGTTTTCGTTGCTTGATGTTGTCGTGGAGCGATTACTGCTTCGGGGCTGCGCCTTGACCAGAGGCGCCCGGTCCAGCCGCGCCTTGGCTCGGAATGCCGATGAGTTCAACGTCGAAGATGAGCGTTGCCTTCGGTGGGATCGCGCCCTGGCGGCCGCGCTCGCCGTACGCGAGCTGGTACGGAATGATGAGCTTGCGCTTGCCACCGACCTTCATCGTGCCGACGCCTTCGGTCCAGCCCTTGATGACTCCGCCGAGCGGGAACTCAACCGGCTGGCCGCGATCGACGCTCGAGTCGAACTTCGATCCATCTACGAGCCAACCGGAATAGTGCACCTTGACGGTCGCCTGAGGGCCTGACGGCATTTCGCCAGTGCCTTCGACGAGATCGATGTACTTCAGATCAAAGGTGCCTTCTGGAATCTTGACTGGCATGGTTTGAACTTCGGCGGTGAATGCCGCGCCCGGAAAGCGTGGCTTCTCCGTGTCGGAGACAACGGTGCCGTCGATCGCGTTGACGATGACTTCGAATGCCTTGCCACCCTTGTAAATCAGGACGGTTGCAGTCGCTGGCTCAGCGGAGAAGTCGAACGTCGCGCTGCGCACAGAGCCATCGTGCTTGGCGAGTGCAGCTTTGACTGCGCTGGCGATCGTCAGCGTGGGCGCGCTGACCGCGCCGGTTGCGCCATTGACCATGACCTTCTTCGCAAAGCCGCCGCTTGCGATGGTGACTTCGTACTGGATCGGCTCGACAAGCATCGCGCGGGCGTCGATCGTGGTGCTGCCTGGGACAGCGGCTTCCGCGAGTTCGATGGCCTTCGCGAGGTCGATCTTCAGCGCCGTGAGCGACTGCTCGACTTCAGATGGATCCGGGGGAATGGTCGTGTAGTCGACTTGGCCGAGTGCGCTGGTGGAAGTCATGGCGGTTGCGAGGAGAGCGGCGAGGCCGCCGAACGTGGAGAGGAAATTCTTCATCTGAGGTGTGATCCTTACTGCGTGTACTTCGGGGAAGAGGGCCGAGATGCTAGCATCGGCAGCGACGGCCCCGGGGCGAGAGTCCTGGGTTCGGATTGGAGGCGGCGTGAATTTTGGCACGAATTTGGGCGTGCATTCTGGCACGCGTTCCGGGATGGATCTCCGCATGAAGCCCCAGATGAAATGTCCCTCGAGCACTCGCCGATGCCCGCGCACGGTTGCTCGGCTGCTGCGTGTCGCCGTTGTGGGTTGCGTCGCTGTGGGTTGCGTCGTTGTATTCGGCGGTTGCGGGTACACCGGCGATGCGGAGATCGAGCCCGAAACCTCGACCGCAGCGCCGCCGCCACAACCCGCGCCCGCGCCGCAAGAGGACGGGACCAGGCCGCCCGCAAGGTCCGCATATGGCAAGGCGATGGAAGCGGCCCATCGACTCGAAGACAAGGTCGAGGACTACAACAAGAAGATCGAGCAGGCCGCCGACGACGCATTCAAGTGAATGTCCGGTGCCTGTGCTGTGGGGTGCAGAGGGTGGCGCGGTGACACGGTGACACGGTGACACGGTGACACGGTGACAGAAGGTGTCGTGCGCGTGCCGGATGCGCGACTTTGCGCGTTCCGGTGCATCCAGATCCGGGTGGGTGGCGATTTCTGACCGCCTGCGCCTCGCGTGGGCGGAGGACTCATGATCGCTCAGAACGCCGCTTTGCATTTGGCCCCACACGCGCATGATCACGACGACGAGTCGATGAACGATTGTGGCTGCGGAGGACATGCACACACCGCAACGAAGGTGCACGCACGGCCTTTGACGGGCGAGGTTGACCAACCGCGCATCGCACGGGCGGTTCGCGAGATCCTGATCGCGATTGGCGAGGATCCGGATCGTGAAGGGATCGTTGAGACCCCGAAGCGCGTCGCCAAGGCCTACGCGGAGTTGTTCCGCGGGCTTCGTGAGGATGTGTCGACGCACCTTGCGCGCACGTTCGAACAGCCTTCAGACGAACTCATCACCGTCACCAACATCAATTTCTTTTCGACCTGCGAGCATCACCTGCTGCCGTTCCACGGCCAAGCGCACGTGGCCTATGTGCCGGGGAATGGCCGCGTTGTTGGGCTTTCGAAGCTCGCGCGTACGGTGGAAGTTTTCGCGCGCCGACCTCAGTTGCAAGAGCGGCTGACGGACCAAATCGCGGACGCGCTGGTCGACCATCTCGACGCGGCAGGTGCGGTGGTGATGGTCGAAGGTGAGCACATGTGCATGCGGATGCGCGGCGTTCGATCGCACGATGCGCGCATGACGACCTTCGCGCGGCGCGGCATTTTCCGCGCCGACGAACGGCGTGGCGCGGAAACGGTGCAACTTGTCCGCGATCTCGCCGCGCGGCCGAGGTCCTAAACGGGCTAGGTTCTGCACCGACTGTGGCCTTGAATTGGCTGCGGTCTTGAATTGACTGCGGCCTTCAATTGACTGCGGTCTTGAATTGACTGCGGTCTT
>CAIWCL010000266.1 GCA_903911205.1 uncultured bacterium | reverse complement strand
GAAATTTCTCGTACGAAGACACGGACCGCGTCGCGTGGGTCTTGATCGGATTCGCTCCCGCAATCTGGAGCTATCAGATGGGGCATATCTTCACCCGTGCGTTTTACGCGCGGAAAGAAGCGATGACTCCAGTGACTGTTGCACTTGCGATGGTCGTGCTCAACATCTGCCTCAATCTGACGCTCATCTTCACCCCGCTTCGAGAAGCGGGACTCGCGTGGTCGACGGCGATTTGCTCGATGCTCCAGTCGGCGATTCTCTTGCGGATTCTCGCGCGTCGGGTGCCCGACGCGGTGAATCGCGAAGTGGTATCGGGGTGGATGCGTTGCGTCATCGCCACGGCGGTCATGACCGTAGCGACGCTTGCGGTGGGGGTGTTCTTGCCGCAATCTTCAGAGTGGTCGGTGCTCGCAATGCACCTTGCCATCAAGGTGACGGTTGCGTGCATCGTCTATCTCGCGATGGCGCGCGCGCTCCGAATGCCAGAGCTCGGGTGGTCGCTTCGACGCGGGGGATAAGCCTCGCGTCCGCGTTTCATCAGCGGTTTTTGGCCGGAGAACCGAGTCGGACCTGCCCGTAGACGCGGTTTTCGCCGCAGATTCAGCCTGCCTCGCTTCAGGAGGACCGGGAAACCGCCGATGCGGTCGGCGGAGACCGTACGTCATGACCGAGCCCATCGTCGGCGAGAATCGCACCAAATCCGAAGACGCGACGGTGACCTCGAAGTCGTCGCCGTTTCGCCATGAGGACGTTCTTGCGCTCATCGCTGAGGTCGAGGCGCGGCTTTCGAACATGCGCGAGACGGTTCGTGAGCACGGCGAAGATGACGAATCGCTTGTTCGTGAACGGACTCGGCTCGAGCGTGAAGTTCATATTCTTGAAGAAGAGCGCTCGCGCATCCTTGCGCGGCAATGTGGGTTGGAATCGCAACTCGCGGAAGCGCGTGCCGCACGTGCTGCAACAGAAGCGCGCGCAGAAACCCTTGCCGCAACTCTGGCTGCTGAGACGTCGCGCTTCAAAGAAGAGGCGGCGCGACTTGAGAGCACATACGAAAGAACCGTGTGTGCATCGCGCGATGCACGAGCAGCGCTTTCAACCGAGCTTGTCATTGAGTTTGAGCGACGAGCGACCGAACAGCAGCGCCGCGCCGAAAGTACCGCGCAAGCGCTTGAGGATGCGCGTGCGGAGTTCCTTGCGAAGACAAACGAAGTCGACCGACTTCAGGCAGCGCGCGAGGAGGCCCACCGAGAGGTACTTGCGGCGCGCGATGCGCTGACGAAGTCTGTGGAGGAACAAACTGCGCTGACTGAGCAGCTCGCATCTCGCGATGCCCGAACGGACGAACTTACGGCGGAGTTGGTACGTCTCCGTGGGGAACTCGCTGCGCTTCGCGAGTCGGGGTTGCCAACACAAGCGGCTTCATCGGAGGACCCGCCCTCGGCGACGTTGGTCGATGCTGCTGCCGCGCAGTCGCTGAATGAGGAAGAAATCGCACTGGCTGCCGAGGCTCGTATTCATCAACTCATGGCGCCCAAAGTCGCGCAGTTGGCGCAAGCGGCGGCCTTCCTTCGAAAGCGCAAAGAGCGACTCGCGGCGCTGCGTGCGGGACTTCGACGCCGCGCGCATGCGCTCCGCGCACTTCGGCAAATCTACGCACAGCCGCGCTTCGACGGTGAAGTCGGCGAGGAACAGCTTTGTGGCGACATCCGCGGTGAAGAGTTTGCTGGGTATGGGGTCTCCAACTCTGTGGCCGACTCGACGAATCTCGCGTCGGCAAGTGCGCTCTCCACTGAGCGTGAAGCGATCGCCGTGGAGCGGCAAGAGCTCATCGATCTTCGTGCCGTGCTCGCCGCGAGCGAACGTGCGCTTGAACGTCGTGCGCAGGGAACGCGGCTTGTTACGACCTGTGCGGCAGCGTCGATCGCGCTTGCCGTTGCGGGGTTCAGTTCGTGGCATCTCGCCGGCGCGGTTTTCCCGGCGAAGACGCGTGCGTCCGTTGAGCTTGTCGCGACGAGCCGCGCGCCTGAGTCGAAGCAGGACGGCCAGGTGGACGCGAAGCCGCTCGCAGATGAAGTGACTGCGGCACTTGCAACCGATGCGTTTCTTGGCGCGGTTGCGGGGCGTATCTCTGATCGCGGCCGTACGCACGCGGAAGCGAGCGTGTTGGCTTCGGATCTTTCGTCACGTGTGACGCTTTCGCAAGAAGGCTCAACCATTCACCTCGCGCTGCAAGGCGCAGGAAGCGACGACACCATTGCGACGCTCGATGCCGTTGCAACCGCCGCGATGGCAGAACTCAATCGTCGCCCTGAACGACGCAACGATCTTCTTCGCATCGGAATCGCGAACGCTCGCCAAGAAGTGGGGCGCACGGTGTTCTCCCATGCCGAAACGGTCGCAGATCCCGCGCGGATTTGGCGCGCAGGCGCGATTCTTGGTGGCTTCGCAATCCTCGCAGCGATGGCTGCAGGCGCGATGACTTGGCTTGCGCGTCGTGCGTCGCACCCGGATGTGGCGTGAGTTGCCGCGCGTGAGCCGAACCTTTATCGCACCGTGCCGCGCAACTCTTGCGGCTTTGGCGTATGTGACGAAATTTGCAGTGCAAGTCCGAAGTGACGGGCTTCACACGCCGATCACACTTTCACAGGGTGCCACGGATTGGCACTGGAAAGGGCAAACAGTCATGCATGGAATCGCGAGACTCAGACTGGTCGGAACGCCGCCGATCGAAAGTATTGAAGAGTGCTCGTTCGACGACGCTCCGAAGTCGCTGCCCTTTCCAACCTGCTTTCGCGAATTGCCTGTCGGCGGTCGCCGACGCTCCAGCGACGATGTCCTCGCTGCACTGGAGCGCGTGACGATTTCGTTCGAACGCATGCGGCGAGAACTCGATGATCCATCCGGTGATCCATCCGGTCACGACGGCCCTCGCGCCGCCTGACCGCTAAGCATGGGGAAAAGGGCGCGGCCCCGGATTGCTCCGGGGCCGCGTGCATTTTTGTTTCACTTCGATGCCTTGCGACGGCAAGTTCAGCGCATCGGCTCCATCGTCATCGGATCGCGAAGTGGAAGTTCGGTCGCTTGATCATTGAAGAAGTCTGCCATCTTCGCGCGGCCGGTTGCATCACCAAGGCTGATCGTCTCCCAATCGCCAACGACGTAGATCGCCATCTTGTTCATGTCGAGCAAGCGCTGCGCGACACGCTGGACGTCCGCTGCCGTCACTTTCGCGACATTGTCGCGATAGGTTTGCCAATACGAAGGGTCGCGACCAGTCCACTCGTCTGAGACAAAGATGCCGAGCATCGCGGGCTTTGATTCGAACGCGCGTGGGAACGTTTCGATGAATGACTTCTTTGCAACTTCGAGTTCCTCGCTCGAAACCGGTGTTTCGCGCATCTTCTCAAACTCTCGCTCGATGAGCTTGATCGCGAGCGCGACCGTCGGGCTCTTCGATTGGAACGCCGCGCGGAACTCGCCGGGGTAATACACGCCCGCATCAAGTTGACTACCCGCCGAATACGCGAGACCCTCGTCAGAACGCACTGTCTTCATGATGCGGCTCGTGAACCCGCCGCCTCCGAGAATCTCGTTCATGACAAGCGCTGCGAAGTAGTCAGGATCATCGCGCGTGATGCCACGTGCGCCGATGTACACCTTGCCCTGCGGAATCTCCTTCTCAACATGGAAGACACCCGGCTTCACGGTCGCAGTGGGCGCTGGCGGCACGGCCATACGTTCGCCCTTCGGCCACGCAGCGAACGCATTTTCAAGCTTTGCGAGCACGTCCTTCGGTTCGAAGTCACCGCTCACGGCAACGACCACGTTCGCAGGATTGAAAACCTTCGCGGCGTACGCAGCCATGTCTTCGCGCGTGATCGCGCGAATGGACTTCTCAGTTGGCTGGCGCGCCTCGAAGTGATCTTCGCCGTACATCGCCATGTTCCACTCGCGATTCAGGATCGGATCCGCGTCATCGTTACGTTGCTTCATTCCTTCCATCGCTTCATCGACATCGATTTTCATCTTTGCTTCGTCGAAGAGCGGATTGCGAAGAATGTCCATGAGAATTGCGAGGCTCTCGTCGAAGTTCGCTGAAAGCGTGTCGATCGACGCAGAGCACGTCGTTCCGCGAGCCCCAACGGAAAGTTCCGTCGCGAGAAAGTCGAGTCGTTCATCAACATCCTTTGGCGACATCGACTTCGTGCCGCCCGTGCGCATGAGGGATGCCGTCATGCTCGCGAGGCCCGACTTGTCTGCGGGTTCGAGGTATTCGCCCCCACGGAACGTCATCGACAGGTCGATGAGCGGAAGTTCCTTCGATGGCGCAAGAAACACGACGACGCCATTGGAGAGGACGTGGCGGAACTCCGATGCCTTTGGTGCATTGAAGACGAGCGGCTGGAACGTGATGTTCTCGGGGCGCTTTGGAAGTTCGTCGGCGGAAGCGGGGGCTACCGCACACGCGACGAGCGCTGCAGCGAGCATTGTGGATGAAGTATGCATGAAGTGCTTCATGTGAGGATGCATGTGGTGTGTGTCCTTTCCCGGTCAGTTCTTCTTCTCGAGTTCAGCGATGCGCGCTTCGATCTTCGACACCATGAAGTCGAGGAGCGGCTTCATCTGCGGTGGCACTTGCGCTGCCTGCGCGCCCATTTGCTCGAGTGCGCCGCGAAGTCGCGCGACATCTGTTTCCTTCGCGAGTTGCGCGGCCATTGCGCGCGCCTGCGCTTGCATCGGCGCAGGAAGTGCAGCGAGCGCTTCGTCTTCTGCGGCCGCGCTCACGCCAGCCTTGCGCGTGTAGGTTGCAACCGAACGATTGGTTTCCTTGAAGTACTCGCGCGCAACGCGTTGGATATCTGCCGCAGTGACGGCGTCGATCTTCTTCGGTGCGCTGTTGATTTCTTCCCACGCGCCGAGGCCTTCGCCGTACCCAAGTTGAACGAGCAAGAAGAAGTTGCTTTCGAGACGACGGAAGTTCGACGCTGCGAACTGGTTCTTCACCTTCTGCAATTCCATCTCGCCAACAGGCTCGTCTTGCAACTTCTTGATCTCGGCGTACCACGCCTCTTCAAGTTGCGCGGGCGTCGCGTCGCCCTTCACTTCGGCATTGAAGCTGAACGCGCCTGCATACTTGCGGCTGTCTTGCTGTGCGCCCGCATTCGATGCGAGTTCGCTTCCCTCAACCATCGACTTGTAAAGACGTCCGGTACGACCATTGAGCACCGACGAGAGCACATCGAGCGCGTACGAATCCTTGTGACGGAACGGCACCGTGTGGTAGCGCACCTCGACAGATGGCTGGCAGTCGCACTCCGCGTTCATGCGCATTTCTGCGAGTTGCGGCACTTCGAGTGTCACAACGGGCGGCGGAGTGGTCGCACCCTTTTCAAGACGATTGAAATAGCGCTGAATCGTCTCTTTCACTTCGCTCGGGTTGAAGTCACCAACCACCACGCCGCACAAATTGTTCGGTCGGTAGTAGATGTTCCAGTACTTCATGGCCTCATCCATCGTGTAGCTGTTGAGGTCACTCGTCCATCCGATGACGGGCCATGCGTAGCCAGACGACTGCCAGAACATCGCATCGAATTGCTCTTGGAAGATGCCAGTCGGAGTGCTTTCGGTGCGGAGTCGGCGTTCTTCGTGCACAACATCACGCTCGGAGAAGAACTCGCGGAAGACAGAGTTGGTGAGGCGATCGGACTCCATCCACGCCCACAACTCAAACTTATTGCTCGGCACATTGATGAAGTAGAAGGTGACGTCGTTCGACGTGAACGCGTTCATGCCGGAGCCGCCTTGACCCGTGTAGACCTTATCGAACTCATCCTTCACGACGGAGCGCGCGGCTTCCTGTTGGGCCTTGAGGAGTTCGATTTCAGCTTCGATGCGCGGCTTGGTCTCGGTGTCGGCCGACGCGAGCGCTGTTTGAAGCTCTGCAATCCGATCCGAACCGAGTCGACCCTGCTGAGAGTCCATCAGCGTCTTGAGTTCTGCACGCAAGCGTGCGAGTTCCGGCGTGTCGAAATCAGGGCTCCATGGATCGGGAATCTCGCCATTGAAGTACCGGCGGTACTGTTCCGTCCAGGTGATTTCATTCATCTTCGCGCGGAGCGCTTTCTGCGCCTCGCGATACTTCGCATCGGCCTCTGGCGCAGCGGTACCGATCGTGTCGGTTCCCTTGAACATCATGTGCTCAAAGAAGTGGCTGATGCCGGTGATGCCTGGTCGCTCGTTGACCGAGCCGACCTTTGCGACCCAACCGGCCGCGATGACGTTGGGCTGGTCGGTGCGGGGCAGGAGGAGGAACTTCATTCCGTTGTCGAGAGTGAAGACCTCAGGACTGACTTGCTGTGCGGCCAATGGGGCCGCGACGGACAGCGCGGCGACGAGTGCGGTGATGCGCATGGGGGCTCCGATCCCGCGGAAGTGCGGGGGGGGGGATGGTACCTGCCGCGAACGCTCGTCCACAGAGGTCCACGCAGGTCCGCGGAGGGTGCGACTGGCTTCGTGCGGTATTCGAAGCGGAGCCGAGGCGGACGTTTTTCGACTTGTCGGACTCTGACGGAACCCGAAAGGGACCGCTCGCGGATGATTCGGCCTCTTCCGGGAGTTCCGCTCTTCACATTGGGTGAGTGCGGTCTACATTCCGGCGGCTTGGCCAGTTTTTGGGGTCCGACCGAGAACTCGCTCTGCCGAACGACGTACCCAAGTTTCCTTCTGAAGTTTCATTCTGAAGTTTCATTCTGAAGTTTCAGTCTGGGGCTCCCTTCTGGGGCTCCCTTCTGGGGTTCCCTCTTGGGGCGCCCTTTAGTCGGATCTCCGCGACCGAGCACGCAAACCCGAGACCCTGATGCTGCAACGAACCCCCATTGCTCGTTTCCTTCTCGCCGCGGGATTCGCTGCAATCGTCGCAAGCAGCGCGTCGGCGCAGGTGCGCATCGTGAGTTACAACCTCGCCAAACTCGCGGGCGACCCGAACGCGCTGCGGGCGGTTTTCGCGGAACTCGCGCAGGACAACAGGCCCGGATTTGCCGTTGCGCCGGCGGTACTTCTCTTCCAAGAGATTCGCAATGCTGATCTGGCGGCATTGCAAACCCATATCGCCGCGGCCTATCCGGGCATTCCGTATGTGCGTGCGACGTTTACGACGTCGGGCACCGAGGACAGCGCAAGTGGAGCCCAGTGCGCGTATTACCGCAATGATCTTCTCGACGAAGTCGTGAGTTCGCACGCGGATATCGCGACAGGCGCTTCACGGAACAGCGATCGTTGGCTCTTTACGCTTGATGGTTACACCTCGCCAGCGGCGCGCTTTTACGTGTATTCGTCGCACTTGAAGGCAAGTAACACCTCGGCTGACGCAGCAGAACGAAACACGGGCGCACAGGCGCTCCGCACGAACGCGAACGCGCTTGGCGCGGCGCAGCACGTTGTCTTCGTTGGCGACTACAACCTCTACACGAGCAGCGAAGCGGCGTATCAAACCATGCTGGCTTCCGGAAACGCGCAGTGCTTTGACCCACTTGGAACTGCCGACTGGACGGGCGCGTCGAATGCGATCAAGCACACGCAGTCGCCGCGAAGCGTGGCGGGTACGTTGATCGGCGGCGGTGTCGATGACCGCTTCGACTTTCAGCTCTCAACCGCCGAGGTACACGACGGTGATGGCTTCGCACTGATTCCCGGCACGTACCGCACGTTCGGCAACGACGGCGCGCATTACAACTTGGCGATCAACTCGGGGAACAACTCCTACTACCCAAGCGACATCGCACGATCGAATCAACTTGCGGACGTGCTGCACGACGCGAGCGACCACATGCCTGTTGTTGCGGACTACCAAGTGCCGCCGATCATGCAGGTTTCGGCGCCGGTGAGCGTTGGATCGGTCATCCGCAATGCCACCGGCGTTTCGGTTGGTATCTCGGTTTCGAACGTGGCGAATGTGGTGCATCCACTTGGTGTGGAGCCGCTCGCGGCAACGGTGGTCGGATCGACGGGGCTGACTGGTTCGCAGGCCGTGACCGCCGCGCTGGCACCCGCGGCGACAACCGTCAATCTCACGGTGAACACGGCAACCGCTGGTGCGTTGAACGGCACCGCGACGGTGACGACCACCGTTGAAGGCGCGCAAAATGCAACCATCGTGAAGTCCATCACCGGCACCGTGTTGGTGCCCTCGAATCCATCCTTCAGCGCGAAGACAAACGTCACCACGACGACTGCGGGCGCGACCTTTGGCACGAACACGGGTGTGCAAGAGATTCAAGTTCCTGTGTACAACCGCGGTTACACCGCCGCGATGGCGCGCCTCGATGTCGACGGCGCAAGTTCGGTCGCGTTGCCGTTCGCATCCATCGATGTCACCGAGGGAAACGTCGCCGCGGCGCCGACCAATCTGCGCTTCTCATTCGATACGACGGGCCGCGCGCCAGGCACGTACAACCAACCGGTGACGATCACGACAAGCGATGAGAATCTGCCGGGCGCTACCTCTCGCACCATGTCACTGACCTTGTCGGTGACGATCACAGGCTCGTCGAATCCTGCGGACCTCGACGGCAACGGCTCGGTGGACGCAGCGGACCTCGCGACGCTCCTTGGCCAGTGGGGCATCGACGGCACGGCGGATCTCAACGGCGACAACATCGTCGGCGCCGAGGACCTCGCGATGATGCTCAGCATGTGGGGTTGAAACGATTTTGCTGTTCCGATTTCAACGCTCACCGACTCCGACACGACGGCAGAAACGAAGCGCGCGCATGCGAATCAATTTCTCTCAGCAGTTTCTTGCGGTTGCGCTCGCGACAAGTCTGAGTTTCGGGCTTGTTCCGGCCCAATCAGTGTTGGCGGATCAGTTGGTGCTGACATCGTCTGCGGACAACACGTTGATTGAGGATCCGAGCGGAGCGTTCAGCGCGGGACTCGCGACGTACTTCTTCGCGGGAAGAGTGGGCGTGAACGGCGGAAGCACGCTGCGGCGCGGCGCGATTCGTTTCGACCTTTCGACGATCCCGCCGGGCTCGACGATCACGAGTGTGTCGTTGAAGATGAATTGCTCCGCGGTCGGTTTGACGACGCAGTACCCGATTTCGTTGAAGCGATTCACGAAGTCGTGGGGTGAAGGTACGAGTCAAGCGTTTGGTGGCGGGGGTGCGCCAAGCGAAGCGAACGACGTGACGTGGCTCCATCGCTTCTACGGAACGACTCAGACGTGGACGACACCTGGTGGTGAGTTCTTGGCGACGGCGAGCGCAACGCGAAATGTTGGCGCGATGGGTTTCTACACGTGGACGTCGACCGCGGGACTCGTGGCCGACGTGCAATTGTGGGTGAACAATCCGTCGCAGAATTACGGGTGGTGCGTCGTTGGCAATGAGACGGTGCTTCAGTCGGTGAAGCGCTTCGACAGTCACGAGGCAACCGTGGAGTCGGTTCGCCCGCAACTCACGATCGTGTATACGCCCGGTGCGCCAAACCCCTACGACCTCAACGGCGATTACAAGGTCAACGCCGCGGATCTTGCGACGCTGCTCTCGCGTTGGGGCATCGCAGGTTCAGGTGACTTTGACGGTAGCGGTGCAGTCGACGGCGCAGATCTCGCGCTCCTTCTGGGCGCGTGGACGGGCTGACGCGCTCCGCCAGTCACCTCAAATCCGCTGTCGTAGTTCGCTTTCAAGCCATGCGATGAACGCCGCCGTTCCCATCGTGCGGTCGCCTTCGGCTCGCGCAGTCGTGGCGGTGAAGTAGGCGCCCGAGAGGTCGCCACGTGCTGCTTGGCTCGCCGCGATGATGAGGAGCGCATCGACTTGTGTCGTCGAGCCATTTGCAACGGGTGAGAGCGAGCGTTCGAGCGCCTCAAGTCGTGCGACGTAGCGTGGGTCGGCAGACGTTCGCAAGAGGCCCGAGGGGTCGAGACGCATCGCTTCGCGCAGGCTGTCCGCGGCTCGCGCGACTTCGCCCTGGAATGCGCGTGCGAAACCAATTCCAACGGTCCACGTGCTTTCGCTGGGATCTACCCCCGCGAGTGCGACAAAGCCCTTCTCGGCATCGACGTCGTATCCCTCCGCGAGGAACGTCCACAAGGCATCGGGATTCGGAAGTGGCGCAGGCGTCACAACGACGGGTGGCGCATAGATGACGGTCGTCGCTGGCACCGCCACAACCGATGCGCACACCACGGGCGCGTAGGTGAAACATGGCGTGTACGTCGGCCATGCAGGCGCGCAGACGTTGTAGGGCCAACAAGAGTTCCAACCGCTATTCCAACAGACATTCCAGTACGGATTCCAACAGGAAACCCAGCGCGCGCGCCACGGCAAGCAACCGGCGCCGACGTAGTACGGATTGCATGTCCAGTACGACGCGTAGCCATCCCACCACGGGTTACACCAACTCGAACAGAGCGGCGCGCAACTTGAGCCGTAGAAGAAGCCGAAACTGAATCCGCCGGAGCCGAAGCCGAGAGAGATCGAGAGTCCATCGGAGCACTGATAGGGTTGCCACACGGGGCACGGACCACAACTGGACCAAGCTCCGCCCGAGTACCACCCATTCGCGTACGAGACGTTGTTGATGTACTGGTTGTAGTTGTTGACGACGGTGTTCTCGATGACCGTCGTGTTGTTACTGCCGTTGTTGACAACCGTCGTCCCGCTGCCGTTGTAGACCAGTGGGCCGCCCGTTGCGGCGTCGTGGACGGGAACGCCATAGACCGTGTCATCTGTGAACTGCTTTGGTTTGCGCGCGAGTGGTGCACTCTCGGTTGAGATTGAACCCAACGATGGATCGGCCTTGGGCCCCGGCACGCGTGTGTCTGGCGTACTTGATCCTGGCGAGCTTGAAATGGCATCCTCGCCGCGAGGCTTCTTCGGGCTTTTCTCGACCCCGGGTGCGTGCTGCGACGGCGGCTGCGTGGAAGGCGTTTTCGCGGTTGGAATCTTGCTGTTTGGAGTCTTGATCTCGGGACTCTTGATCTCGGGATTTTTGATCTCGGGGCTCTTGATCTCGGGGCTTTTGGTCTCGGGAGTCTTGCCACTTGGAACATCTTCGCGCGGCGAGCGTCCCGTCGGCTTCGGTTGTGTGGTGTCCACCGGTTTCACGGCATCGGGGTCGCGCAGCGTCGGCTTCGCGGGACGTGCGGTATCGAGCGGCCTGATTGGGTCGATGGGTTTGCCTGCATCCGTCGGCTTGATCGGGTCTGCGGCCTGCGGCCGGCGCGGCGGAACGCTTGGTGTCGCAGGCTTTGGAAGTGGCGCGTCATCGCCGCGGATCGGCAGCGTCGGCTTCGCGACAGGTGCGCTGGGCCGCGCGACGGGTGTCGAAGGCTTCGCGACGGGTGTCGAAGGCCGTGCGACGGGTGTCGAAGGTTTTGCGACGGGTGTCGAAGGCTTCGCGACGGGTGTCGAAGGCCGTGCGACGGGTGTCGAAGGTTTTGCGACGGGTGTCGAAG
>CAIWCL010000265.1 GCA_903911205.1 uncultured bacterium | reverse complement strand
GACTCGTAATGGGTGAATCGGTCGTTCAGCAGTTGGCAAGCAGCATCGTGGCGGGAAGCAGTTTCGATACCTCGGAACTTTCATTCCGCCGTCGTGGTAATTGGTTGAATTGTCAGTGAAACTCTCAATGAACTATGAGGTCGTCACTCTTGGCAACCTCTTCTCGACGCCGCTGTTTCGCGCCACGATCAACTCGCGCACGAACATCCAGTCAACCGTCACGCGGGCGCGCGAAACAAGGTTGTTGCGAATCCAACTCGCATCCTTCAATGCGCGATGCGACTTGAGATGCGCAAGCGTCACGGGTGACGTGAGTCGCGCGACACGCGTGAGGTCGGCGCACCATTCGCGCTCGCGCGCGTTCCACGCAAAGCCACGCTTGCCAGCGCGTCGAACCTCGACGGGCCCGCTCACACGGAACACGTCGGAGATTTCGCAACGTGGTCCAGTCGACGATTTCGAGTGGTAGAAAAGCACGAGATCGCCTTCATGCGCCTGACTCGCAACGGTCCAGTTGCATGAGTCCTCGACTTTCGCGATCTGCGAGGAGTACCGCTCTTTCGTGCGGTCACTCACGGGCTGGATCCACACGTTGAAGCCAAGGCCATACTCGCGGCGCAGTTCAAGCACGTGCAATCGCGCGGGACAATCGGCCCAGTCATGCTCCCAACAGACAATCCAATCGCACTGAGATGCAGCATGCCTATGCGTACGAAAGTTGCGCGACTTAAACTCGAACTCGATACGCACGCGTCGCTCGCGGCCGCCAGCTTTCATCCACGCGATGCAGTCGGGAAACGCCGATTGAATCGACTCGATGCGGACGCCGTGCTTTCGAGCCCAATCGGTGAAAAGACACACAACACCCATCTCGTTGACGGGCGCTGCATCCATGATGGCATTGGAAAGCCGCTCGGGTCGTGTCGCCATGCGTACGAGGGTAACAGGGGGCATGGCGCGGGCGAAAATGCGCGCTCTACGTGCACCTTCGAACTCAAGAACGCAACTCACTCCCACTATCGCCTTCGCAACACTCCGCGTTGGATCGAAATCGGCGACCAACTCCGCACGGCGGGAACGCCGCCTCCGTCGCCTTCTCCTTCTGCACTTGTTCCGCCACTCACTTCAGGATCATCGATCTTCGTCGAGATCATCTCGATGCGGATTTCGCCAAGCGCTTCCCCGCGTGCGGCTCCGCGTGCATCCCCGCGTGCATCCCCGCGTGCATCCCCGCGCGCATCCCCGCGTGCATCTCCGCGTGCATCTCCGCGCGCATCCACGAGCGCGTCCCCCCGCAAAAACTCCTCGCGGACGTCGACGCGCGTGCCAAGCACTTCGAACGAACTCCAAAGTACGTTGTCTGCGAACTGCACAGGGATCACGATGCTGTTCTTCTCGTCGATTGCGAAGCGGCTGCGCGAAAGAGCGGGTGGGTCGGTCGGCGACGCGGTCGAAGCCGCAGCCGCCGCTCTTTCGTCGCGGATCACCAACTCATACGGCCGCACTTGCTTTCCGGCATCGCCGTCGTAGGTGATCGTCCAACTCCAACGCTGTGGGTCGCTTGTCGGCGCAATCTCCAACGTCATCTCGATCCTGATCTCGGGCGCATCCTCGCGCTTCTCTCCACTCGCGCGATACGCCGTACTCGTAAGCGTGCCGTGCCACGTGCCCGCCCAATCCTGCGGGAAGTTCGTGATGTGTGGATCAGCACTCGAAGCCTGCGCCTTCTGTGCTTCGCTTCGTGTTACGGAATGGACACGCGATGAACTTTCGCAACCTGCGAAACAGCCCGTGAGAACGGTCACAGCGAGTATGCCAATTCGGGCATGCTTGAACGCCTTCGTGGAATCGCATGGACAAAGCACCATACGCACACGCTACCCCGACTCGGCACGACGCCGCAAGCCGACGCGCTGTGTTCACGGCGTCGCTGCAGGCGCTGCAGGCACTGCAGGCGCCGAGGGCGCTGGGGGCACCGCAGGCGCCGCCGTTGCACTCGCCTTCACATTCGGCCTCGGCGTGTACGGCACGGGCTTCGGATCGTCCTTCCGATACTTCTCCAACTGCTGCTCGTACGTGCGCTTCAACTTCGCATTTTCCTGCAGGCGAATCGCACGCTCTTGCGCCGCGATCGCATTCTCGCGATCACCTCGCGAGAAATACGCCAGCGCAAGCACTTCCGCCGCGCGCGCATCCTCGCCCTTGCCGAGATTGTCGGCCGCGCGCGCGATGGCAAAGGCAAAGTCGAGATCGCGCACTCGCACTCCGGGCACATTGAGCGTCGTGCGCGCGAGTGTGCGAAGCGAAGAAATATCTTTCGCATACTTCACCGCGAGTTCGCGGCCGTACGCATAACCCTCCATCGGTTGATCGGCCGGCCCAATCATCGTGCCGAACTTCTGCAACTCAAACGTCGCCGCCTGTTCAGGGAACGCCGCTGCAATCGACTCGAACAACTCATACGCCTTCGGCCAGTCGCCATCTTTTTCGCACTGCGTCACCAGCGAATTCGTTTGATTCTTCGCGCGCGCGATCAGCGCGTTGGTGACGAACTCTTGTCGGATCGATTCGGGGTTCCACGTACCGGCCGCGATCTTTGCGAGCGGCTCGCGCGCGATTTCCGGATGCCCGTACCAGAGCACGACGCCATCGCGCACCGCAAACATGCGCGGCGACAAGTTCTGATACGTGCCATCTTGAAGCGTCTTCTGGGCCGACTTCATCGGATCACATGCGATCGCATGCTGCACGAGTTCCTTCTGTTCTTCACCCTCGAGCCATGCGCGCACCTTTGCTTCATCTTCATCGGTCACTCCGATGAACGCGAAGCCCTGCGGCGCGAACTCTTCGACAAGCGAAAGCACGATCGGCGCGGCCTCGTGGCAATGGCTGCATGTGGTTGAGAAGAACTCAAAGACGTAGACCTTCCCGGGCGCGTATGTCGTGTGCGGCGTGCCCTTCGCCCACGCGGCGAACTGCGGGAACGCGACGGTTGCGCCGGGATAGACCGTCGGCGGCACGGCGTTGTACCGACGCACGCGCTTTGCGGGCTGTGGAGCGTTCGTCGACTGCGTGGTGAGGACTTCATTCGCAAACGTCTGCGGCGCGCGGGAGGACGCAGCGCGGAACGAAGCGACGAGGCTCGCGCTGACGACAAAGGAGACGGTGGCGAGGTGCGGGACGAGCATGGCAGGGTCGGACAATAGGGCGAGAAGGGAAGACCTTTGGTGAGAACACTGTTCGGAGGAGCCCGTTGTGAGAACGACGCTCTGAGAACATCTCAGTCGCGTGCGGGCGGTGCGACTTGTCCGGTGGATCCTCTATCGGCTCGATGGCGGAGCGGCTTCGCTTCCCGCGCGGCCTCTCGCGGTTCACGTCCGCACACGTATCAAGTTCTCGGCCCGTGAACTCTCGTCCTCTCGGACCTTGCTGCGCAAAGTGCGGTGAAATCAGGTGTTTATGACTTGCGAGCCACGAGTTTGTGACATCGTCGGAACCTGACGCGCAGCCCGTTGTCCCGATGTCTCGTCTCTATCGGGAGACCGCGGAGGCTCTGTCTGTTTGAGGAGACCTGAAATGCGCCGAATCGCGCCCGCTGCACATCACGTTGCTGCTCTGTCGGTGTTCGCCTCGATCGCCACGTCGTTCGCTGTCGCTGGGTCGGCATCGGCGCAGATGGGCGACGTGATCATTTCGCAGTACCTCGAGGGTGGGGCCACGGTGCTCGCTCCGAACGCCGACGCGATCGAACTCTACAACGGCACCGGCGCGGATATCGACCTCGCCGCGGGCGGCTACAAACTGCTGCGCTACGACGACGGCGCAACTTCGCCCTCTGCCACGATCGCACTTTCGGGCATCTTGCCAAGTCGCGGGACTCGGGTCTACGTCAACGCGGCAACGACCATCACTGCGCTGAGTTCCTTGGCGGATGTGCTCGATGCCGGCATCGCCTTCACTGGTAATGACGCGATCGTGTTGGTCAAAGGCGCGGGGAACACCGTCATCGACTCGGTCGGTCAAGTCGGCAACAGCCCCGCAAGCCAATGGGGCTCGGGCAGCACGGGTACGCAAAGCAACAGTCTCATCCGAAAGCCGTCGATCAAGGTTGGCCGCACCGCCAGCACATCGGCATTCACGCCCTCGAACGAGTGGCAAGCCGACTCCGCGGGCTACGCAACGACGCTTGGCAACCACACCGCGTACTACGCGTACGGACTGCCGGTGAGCGCGCTCGCGGCGACCGACGGGCCGGGCAACAACGGTTGGACTTTGACCCAAGCCGGCTGCGCGGGTTCGTTCCAGGGCGATAGTGCGCTCAATGGATTCAACGTGTCCTCGGCTGCAGGCGCAGGTGCCACCGCATGGGGTATCTGGACGAGTAACGGCGCGTTCTGCAGCGACAACTCCGAGATCTGGGCGACGCGCATGCTCAACGGCGCCCTCGAAGTTGGCCAATCCGTCAGCATCGACTTTGACCATGGCACCATCCGCAACGGCAAGTACGTCGCCGTCGAGTTTTTGTCTGTGGACAGCGAAGGCTTGACCAACGGCCTCGCGGCGCAGCTCTACTTCGTTGGTGGGGAGTCGAACTATCGGCTCGCAGACTCGATCACACGCACAACGACCATTGGCTACACCGCGGATGGCGGCACTGTCAACTTCCGCCTCACAGGCAACGGCACGTACAGCCTCAGCTACCGCGGCACCACCTACACGGGGACGCTCGGAAACTCGGCATCCAGCGTCAATGCGGTTCGCGTCGTCAACAAGGCCGCGAACGATGAGTGGCGCTACAACGGTGATGAAGGCAACGTTTTCTTCAACAACTTGGCCGTGAGCTGTGTGGACGTCGACAATGACGGTGTCTGTCGCGACACCGATTGCAACGACAGCAACGCCGCGATCTATCCGGGCGCGCCCGAACTCTGCGCATCCGCCGGAACGGACAACGACTGCGACGGCAACACCAGCGAGGTCGACGCGAACGCGTCGGACAAGAGCACCTACTACGTCGACAGCGACGGCGATACCTATGGCAACGCTGCGACTTCGCAGACAGCCTGCAGCGCGCCGACGGGCTATGTCGCGAACAGCATCGACTGCAACGACGCCAGCGCGGCCGTCTACCCGGGCGCGGCTGAACTCTGCTCGACCGCGAGCACGGACAACGACTGCGACGGCGACTCGGCCGAAATCGATGCAAACGCCGCGGACAAGGTCGCTTTCTACGCCGACGCCGACAACGACACTTACACGCTCTCGACCGGGACGAATTTCTGCCCGGGTACGACGAACGTGGGCTACCGCGCGACTCGGAGCGCAAGCGTCGACTGCAACGACAACAACGCGGCGATCAAGCCCGGCGCCACCGAGTCATGCGACGGCGTCGACAACAACTGCGACGGCACGATCGACTCGTCGAGCTGTAGCAGCATCACGCCAAGCGGCAACGGCGGCAGCAGCTTCGGCGGCGCGATCGGCGGTTCGACGCTCGATGTCTCCTTCAGCGGATCGAATGTCGTCTTCACGATTACAAAAGGCGCTGGCTCCTTCAACGATTCCTTGGTGCTCTACATCGACAGCGCCTCGGGTGGCTTCGGCACGACGTCGGGCTTCACCGATACAGGCGACGCGAGCCGCAAGGCAATCTCCGGCTACAACGGCAGCACGCGGTCGACGGTGAACTTCGCGTCGGGCTTCACGGCCAACTACGCGCTCTACATCTCGCCAGGCACGAACGTCTACGCGGGCGCATGGTCGCTCGTGAATGGTGGATCGCACACGTGGTTGAGCGCAGCGACCATGTCGCCAAGCAGCGATGCGAACGCGGCCACGTACACGGTGACGATCCCGCGTGCGGCGATCGGCGTGCTGCCCGGCCAGCAGTTCAAGTTCGTCGGCACCTATCTGAACCCCCTCACCACTGTGCGATCGAACGAGGGCTACGGCGAGGGCCTGCCCGCCTCGGGCAACGTCAGCGGCGCAGCGACATTCACGAGTTGGCTGACGGCGACCGCGCCATGCACGAGCAGTGAGAGCATCACTGCGCCATTCGATGGCACGCTCGGCGAGATGTTCGCCGGCGCGAGCAGCCAGTGGCAGCAGTACCAGCCATGCGGCGCAGGCACGCCAAACCGCTTGCGACTGGTCATCGATGGGCAGAGCAGTGTGAAAAGCACGTGGCGCGGACCGCGCTTCGACGGCAGCATCGACTCGTTCACCGCGCAGTTCAAGTTCTCGTTCAGGAACGGTGGCGGAGACACCGGCGACGGTTTCAGTTTCTTCTGGGGTGATGCCTCGAACATGACTGGCACGCGCTGGCAAGGCGACGAGGCGGGGCTCAACGCTTTCCGAACCGACGGTGCCGGCCTCCAAGTGTGCTTCAAGGGCTACACGTCAGGAACGCCTGGGGTTACGCCGAAATGGGGCAGTACCGAACTTGCGACCAAGTACACGCAGAACTTCGATGCGATCAACTATCGAAACAACACCACGTGCTACGCGTCCGACGCAACGCGGATGGCGACCGCGACGGTCTCATGGACGCGCGGGAGCGGCGTGACCATCACGCTGGAGATGCCGGGCGCGGCTTCGCCGACCACCATTTTCAACAATGTCGGCAGCGCGACGCTCGCCAACATCAACCCGTCGAACTGGTACTTCGGCTTCGCGGGCCGTAACGGCAGCATCGACCAGGACATTCTCATCGGCGACTTCACAGTCTCCGTCACTCGAACCGGCGCGACCTATTACGTCGACATGGACGGCGATGGCTACGGTGCCACTGGCAGCAATCTGAATGCGTGCCAGTACGCTGTTCCTGCGGGGTACATCGCGACGGGCGGCGATTGCGACGACAGCACGAGTGCGACCAACCCCGGCGCGACCGAGCTTTGCGACGGCGTCGACAACAACTGCTCTGGTGCGGCGGATGAAGGCCTCACCGTTGTGACCTACTACCAAGACAACGACGGCGATAGCTACGGCAACACGAGTGTGACGGTGATCGGCTGCGCCGGGAGCATTCCGACGGGATATGCCGTCGCAAGCGGTGATTGCAACGACGCGAGCGCGGGTGTGAACCCTGGAGCGAGCGAGCTTTGCGACAACGTCGACAACAACTGCTCTGGTGCGGCGGATGAAGGTCTGACCGTTGTGACCTACTACCAAGACGGCGACGGCGATTCCTACGGCAATGCGAGTGTGACAACGTTCGGCTGTGCCGGAAGCGTTCCGAGCGGATACGTGGCGAACAGCGGCGACTGCAATGACGCGTCGAACGCGGTCTATCCGGGCGCCGCTGAACTCTGCGCGAACGACGGCGTCGATAACGACTGCGACGGCGAAGCGAACGCCGACAGCGAAGCTTCGAACAGCGTGGCGTACTACGTCGACGGCGACGTCGACGGCTACGGCGCTGGCACGGCGACCATGTCGTGCACGGCG
>CAIWCL010000264.1 GCA_903911205.1 uncultured bacterium | reverse complement strand
GCTGACGGTCGCGCATCGGGCCCGAAGTTGGAAGTGATCGGCAAGGACCTTCCGCTCGCGCAGCCAACGACTCCGCCGCAGCCGGAAGAGCCCGCGAAGGATGCGGCCGCAGCTCCCGCGGGTCAGTGACGCTCGATCAGCACCCTCGCCGGTGGTGGGCTCGGCGAGAATTTCGGAAATTTTTTCCGTCCACTTTCGCGTCGTAATTTCTGCCGGAAAGTCTGGAGCAGCGCACGTGCTCCGGTACGCTTTCGCGCATGTCGACCGAATCCAACTTTCGTGACTCACGCCGAGCCTTCATTCGCACGACTGCGGGTATCGCAGCGCTCGCACCCTTTTCGAACGCATTCGCTTCCGCGATTCTCGCGGGCGAAGTGACCACGGGCTCCGGTGATTTTCAATATCGCGTTGAGCACGACTGGCTCATGCCTCCCGAAGGACTCGCTTGGGGCGATACGCACGGTGTTGCGCAAGACGCCGCTGGAAACATCTACATCTCGCACACGGTCGGTGGCGGCGCGACGAAGGACGATGCGGTCTATGTCTTCACAAAGGACGGCAAGTTTGTTCGCTCCATGATGCCGCAACTGAAGGGCGGCGGTCACGGACTCGACATTCGTGCGGAAGGCGGCGAGGAATTCCTCTATCACTGCGACGTGAATCGCCGACGCGTGCTCAAGACGAAGCTTGACGGCACGGTGGTGTGGGAGAAGGGCGCGCCGGTTGATGCTGAGTTCGGCGGCGCGAAGATCTACGGCAACGAGAACGATTGGAACCCGACGAATGTCGCCTTTCTGCCGAATGGCGATCTCTTTGTCGGCGACGGCTACGGGAAGAGTTTTGTGCACATCTGGACGAAGGATGGCACGCACAAGGCAACGATTTGCGGACCGGGTTCTGGTGAGGGACAGGTTGCCGGACCGCACGGCCTTTGGTGGGACGATCGTATTGGCACGCTCGCGGTCGCCGATCGGTCGAACAACCGTATCCAGTACTTCGCGGAGGCCGGTGCCGGTCAGCCGTGGAAGCACGTGTCGTTCGTGAAGGACTCGATGCGCCAGCCTTGCCACTTCAAGACGCGCGGCGACCTCTTGCTGGTGCCCGACCTCGCGAGCGTGGTCACGCTGCTCGGTAAAGACAACAAGGCGGTCGCGATGCTCGGTGACGGCAACCCCACGAATCTCCGTGGTGCGGCCCGCAAGGATTTCATCCCCGGCAAGTTCGTCCACCCGCACTCGGCCACCTTCCTCGCCGATGGATCGATTCTCGTCGTCGAATGGGTTCCGATTGGACGTGTCACTCGACTTGTGAAGGCGTGATGTCGATCCCGCGGGCGCTTCGGCGAGTTCTTCGCCGAAGCGGTGAAAAACCGGGTGCCGATCGGTCGCGTGACGCGACTGGTGAAGGCGTGATGTCGATCCCGCGGGCGCTTCGGCGAGTTCTTCGCCGAAGCGAGAGGCACGCGTTCCGATTGGACGTGTCACTCGACTTGTGAAGGCGTGATGTCGATCCCGCGGGCGCTTCGGCGAGTTCTTCGCCGAGGTGGAAGCCCCGCGTGCCGATCGGATGTGTGACGCGGCTTGTGAAGGCTTGCTATCGCTGGTGTAGGCCTGATGCGCGAGACTCGATGTTGGAAGGCGAGACGATGGGCGAGCACCGTCCGCTTCTTCCACAAGTCCGCGCTGACGTCCGTCGAATGCAACCTCGGTGCCGGGCTATTCGAGGAGGGCCGCTTCGGTCGCGGCACATGCGGGCATGCTGCGTTGATGAGCGTCTGGTCGCAGGCCGGATTGCGTCGTCAACGGATGCCGTCGTCAACGGATGCCGTCGTCAACGGATGCCATCATCTCGCCATGCGCGCGTTCGCGGGATCCAGAGCGGGACGGCTGAGCGGTATCGCGTGTACGCATCGCCGAACCGACGCCCGAGATCGGCCTCCTCCCACGGTCGTGCCAGTACGTTCCATGCAGGCACGCCGAGCATGGCGTAGACGATGACGAGCGGCGAACCGAGGAAGATCCCGACGGCGATTCCCTGGAGAACCCCGGTCACCGCGAGCGGGTTTCGGACGAAGGCGTATGGTCCATCCGTGACGAGCTTTCGAGCGGTATCTGCGGGGAGCGGGGTGCCTTCGCCACGAATCGAAAGCCAGAGTCCACTGAAGATCGCCACGCTTCCGGCCAGTACGAAGAGCGCAACGGCGGCGATGGCGAGCGGGTTGGATCCGAATCGATGCTCGACAAGCGGCGTTGATGACTCGATCCGATCGAGAAGCATTGGAAGCGCCACCAGGAACACGCCCCACATCACGCTTGTCTGGAGCAACGTCTTCGCACAGTTCCACCAGGCGGGTGCGGGTGCGGCCGTCCTTGGTACGCAAGGTGGATCTTCTGATGCGAGTGGATGCCCGGCCGCCGGATCCTCGCACAGGGTGAGCACGAAGTAGGGCAGCGCGACAAGCGGGGGCGTCATGAGGATCGCGCCGAGCCATCCCTCGCCGCCTGAGAAGATCACAAGGCCCCAGCATGCGAGCGCCGCGTACGAAGCCGCACCCGCATGTACGGCGAGCGCGCCCCACGCCCAGCGCGCTCCTCCCATCAACGCGGCGGCCGCTGCGAGCGGCAGCGCGACGTAGAGAATGAGATCGGGCAGGAGGAACTGGACCAGCGTCGTGTCGGACGCCGCCTCGAGGCGGAACGCTCTCCGCCAGTCCGGCCGAAGCGCGAGGCCAGCCCACCAAGCCGCACAGCCGACCGCCTCTGCCACGAGGAACGCGGCAGCGAGCATCGTCCGGCGCGGCCGATCGATCCGAGACATGGGCGGAGTGTAGAGCATCTCGGGACGACTCCGACGATCTTCGGCGCAACTGGTCGAGGGCGCGGCCTGGCAGGTAGATGACGCAGCGCCGGAGGCCGATGCGACGGTGCACGTCGTCAGGCTGTGAACACGCCCGCGATCGCACCCGTCATCCAGCACGCGAGAGCGCCCGCCACCATCGCGCGCGGGGCGATCCGGGCAAGATCGCCGCGGCGCTCTGGTGCCATTGCACTGAGGCCACCGATCTGAATCGCGATCGATGGGAGATTTGCGAAACCACAGAGCGCGTAAATCGCGATGGTTGAAGCGCGTTGGGAGATCGCACCCGACTTCACCATCTCGGCAAGATCGAGATAGGCCACGAACTCCGTTGCGATGACGGCTTGTCCCATGAGGCTTCCAACTTTCTGCGCGTCGGAGCCAGAGCCCATCGACCATGCAATCGGTTGCAGCACGTAGCCGAGAATGTTCTGAAAGGTCAGTACGGGGAGCCCCAAGTCTGTTCGCCAGGAAGCGATCGGAAGCCAACTGTTGTCGACTTCGCTGAGTGCTGCGAGCGGCCAGTTCAGGAGTGCGATCAGCGAGACGAACGCAATGAGCATCGCGGCGACATTCAGCGCGAGCTTGAGGCCGTCGGTCGCACCCTCGGCCGCAGCGTCTACCGCATTGACGGTTGTTCGCGGCGCGATCTCGCGCGCGTGCATCGATTCGTCGGGCGGGGACTCGGTTTCGGGCAGCATGATCTTTGCCATCACGATGCCTGCGGGTGCGCTCATGACCGACGCGATCATGAAGTGCTTGGCGATCTCGGCGCGAGTCGCGGGATCATCGCCGCCAATCAACACGATGTACGCAGCCATCACGCTTCCAGCGATGGTGGCGAAGCCGCAGGTCATCACGCACATCAACTGCGAGCGCGTCATGCGTGCGATGAACGGTCGGACGGTGAGCGGTGCTTCGGTCTGTCCGACAAAGATGTTCGCGGAAGCCGACATCGCCTCCACACCCGTGATTCCAAGCGTGCGGCGCAGTACCACAGCGAGGAGCGCGATGACGCGCTGCATGACGCCTGCGTGGTAGAGCACGGCCATGAGCGACGCAAAGAAGATGATGATGGGGAGAACTTTCACGGCGAAGATGAAACCCCACGCGCCGCCGGCGTCGCTGGCGTTTCCAAAAATGAACCGCGTGCCTTCGTCGGCGAATGAAATCACCTTCGTGACGGCTGCTGCGAATGCATCGAATACCGCGACGACCGGAGGGAAACGCAAAAGGAGAAATGCGAGCGATGCTTGCAGTGCGATCCCCATCAAGATGGGGCGCCACCGGATCGAGCGCCGAGCAGCGGAGAAGGTCCACGCGAGCGCGACAAGGGCAGCGATGCCGAGTATTCCGATTGGGTTCATGTGATCTCCAAGGTCGCAAGATACGGCAGCCGTGGGTTGGTGCGCGTATCCTCGGCAGCATGTCTGCCTCGCAGTCCAAGTTCCTCTCGTTGGATGCCGCTATCGGCGCGATCGCCACGGAAACCGAGGCGCATCGTCAACGGATGGGAAGCCTCGTGGTCGTTGGTGTGACAGGAGCGGTGGCGTCGGGGAAATCAACCTTCGCGCGCCGGCTCGCCGAGCATGTTGGGGCCACGCGCAGTGTGGTGGTGCTCTCGACTGATCACTATCTGCCCGACTATGACTGCACTCCTGAACACCGGCGCGACATGCCAGAGTCGTCGGATCTTGCGCGGCTTGCCCGTGATCTCACTGAACTTCGCGCGGGTCGCGCGACGCGGATGCCGCAGTGGAGTTTCGAAACGCATTCGCGGGTGGGTGAGGTTGAGGTCGGCCCTGCGGAACTTGTCATCGTGGAGGGATTGCATGCGCTGCACGAAACTGCGCGCGTTCATCTGGATCTCTCGGTGTTCGTCGAGGCGCCGCGAGATGTTCGGTGGTCGCGTGCGGTCGAGCGTGAGCGCGCGGGTGATCGGCCGTGGCCGATCGAGTATCTCGCGCATTTCTTTGAGCATGTCGCGGAACCGACCTATGCGCAACATGTGAACGCATACCGAGAGACGGCGCGTTGGATTGTTCGCAACTATTGAGACGGTCTCATCGACGCTCGTCGAAGTTTGGGTGGCTCGGTCCACCGTGCATGAACTCGTCGCTTCAACGTGTCGCTTCAACGTGTCGCTGCAACGTGTCGCTTCAACTCGTCGCTTCAACGTGTCGCGCGTCGTTCTACCGCGTCGCGGGGAGCAACGCCCTCTGAGGAACGCGGCTCTGGTGCGCGCGGTTGTCCCGCCGCCGTGCGCTCGGACGGCCGGAAGCACGCCGCACAGGTCGCGATGAATTCGTTGGCGCCGCCGACAACGATTCGATCGACGGCCGCCACAAGTCGCTCGCTGTGCGTGCTCGGTGCACCGCAGCGGGTGCACAATCCTGCTTTGCGGACGACGAGATTGGCACACGAAATCAATTCGTCGAATGGCGCGAAGAGTTCACCGAAGTGGTCGATGTCGCAGCCGGCAACAACAACTGCGATACCGCGCGAGAGCAGTGTCTTGATCGGAACGACTGCATCAGAGGCGAAGAAATGAACCTCATCGATGGCGACGAGTGACGGGGGCGTTGGTTCGGCGTCGACGAGTGCGATGATGTCGGCGGCCGTCCTCGCGTTTCGTGCCAGGATCCGCTCTCCCGTGTGGGTCACGATGGCATCGACTGCGTAGCGGGTATCGCGTTCTGGCTTGACAACGACGACGACGACGCCCGCATCACGTGCAGTTTGCACGCGATGCTGCAATTCCGTGGTCTTGCCCGCGAACATCGGACCGCAGATGACGGTGAGGGTTGGCATGACGTGGGGCGATCGCGGGGAGGACGGAGCGTATGAGACTTCGCCGGAAGCGCTTGGCGGGGCGTTCGACGTTGGACGTTGGATGTGAGGCGTTGGACGTTGGACGTGTGGACGTGATGCGTGGGTGAGCCCGCGTTTCCGCGCACGGGAGTTGTGTGCGTCCAAAATCCGATTCGCCTTGCATCGGCACAGTTTTTCGGCATTCTACGAGAGTGTTCGACCACCAAACACGACCGAACTTGGCCGCGGCGATATTGGGTCTTTCATGGACGCTCGCACGCGCCTTCAGCGGCCTCGCGCTGATTGCTTCGGACTCGGTCTTTGCGCAATCGTGCGCGAGCGATGTCAATCGCGATGGCGTTGTCGCAGCGGAAGATCTCTCACAGATCCTCCAGTCTTGGGGGCCTTGTTTCGGTTGTCCCGCGGATGTCGATGGCGATGCGATCGTCGGCGCACAAGACCTCGCGGCTGTCCTCGACGCGTGGGGCGCGATCTGTACGCCGTGGTACACAATCCTTGAGGAAGCCCCCGATCCCGCGGTTGTCTTCGATGCAGCGCTCCGAAAGGCCATCCTCTCGACGGGTTTGCCCTGGCGCGTGCGACACAACGCGACCGGTATTGAGATGCTGCTTGTGCCGCCGGGAACGTTCACGATGGGATGCGCTCCGTCCATGGAGTGGGCGTGTTCCACGGACGGTCGCGAGCATCCGCTCCATCACGTGACCATCACACGGGCGTTTTACCTCGGTCGATTCGAAGTCACGCAGACAGAGTGGACTTTGGCGACGGGCTCGAACCCATCGTTCCACGTGGGATTTGCTGACAGTCCGTCGAGGCCGGTCGAGCGGGTGTCTTGGTACACAGCACTGGAGTTCGTGCTGGCGCGCGAACTTCGTCTGCCAAGCGAAGCCGAGTGGGAATACGCATGTCGAGCGGGAACAACCACCGCGTTCCACGGGTCGCCCGCGATGCCTTCCGGGACGGATGCGGACTCAGCTCTCGGCGCGATCGCGTGGTATCAGTCGAACTCGGGGAATCGCACACATCCAGTCGGTGGAAAGGCCGCCAACGCGCTCGGCTTTCACGACATGGCTGGCAATGTCCTGGAATGGGTGAACGATTGGTACTCGCCGACCTACTACGCGACGAGTCCTTCGGTTGATCCGCTCGGGCCGGAGATGGGAACCCAGCCGGTGCTTCGCGGCGGCGGCTACTTCGTCCCCTCTGGCTTCACGCGTGTGTCCGTGCGCCAAGGAGCGATACCAACTTCGAGCGGATCAGCCATTGGCGTGCGAGTTGCGCGGAATGCTGAGTGAACGCGCGCTCGTGCGCATGAAACGTGCACTCGGCCTCGCAGAACACCCCGGGGCGGATTCGAACCGCCGACCACGCGCTTAGAAGGCGCGTGCTCTATCCAACTGAGCTACCGGGGCTCGGTGGAGGCTGCATGGTATCGGTGGATCCGGTCGTTTCCGTCGAGGTGTTTGTGTGAACGTTGAAGAGCGACGGGGTGTCGATTTGGGTCGCGCCGTCGATCTCTGCGTTGGACTTGGTCGGGGTGGCCGGAGCCCGTGGGGGCGTGAGTCCGTATCCGACCCCGCGGCACGCCGCGACGGCGATATTCCGGAGGAGGCGTATGCGGCGCCGCTCCGGAGCGCCGAGGGCGCCGGGGGCGACGCGTAGCGCGCAGGGGATCGCTTCGCCCACAACAGGTTCCCAACCCTTCCGAAGCGCCTTCGGATCGACCTCGATGAACCCCCAACCGCTTGGGACTTCTCGGGGGCGCAGGAGGCCGTGGGGCGACATGATGAGGAGATGATCCGCCACGCGCCAACGCGCGAGCATGGCGAACTTGGTGTCGATTCCGAGTCGCTCGTCGATGGTGGCGAGTTCGCTCACGACCGTGCGATAGGCTGCGATGCGGCTTTCGCCGAACTCCCAGGTGTCCAGCGACTCGAAGAGCGTCGAGCCTGCGTTTCGGAGATGCGGCTCGCGGACTTTGACGCGCAACTCTTCGATCACGCGGCGGCGCTCGATGAGGTACTCCTTCCGACGGATGAGCTCTTCGGGATCCTTGTCATCCGACGCGAAGTCAGCGCGCGACTGCTTGCACTCGATCGCGATCACGCGCGGTGCGCGCGTCTCCGCTGTTGGTTTGCCGAGGATTTCGACTGCGCGCGGGTCGTCCGCATGGTCAAGCCAACCAAGCGCGTCAAAGCGGTACCGATTGAAGGGACATGAGACTTCGCTCGCAACCGCGCGACATCCGATCGCACGCAGCCACGCGAGGGCGATGTCCTTCAGTTGAAGATGTCGCTTCGATTCGGGCAATGGAGTTCTCTGGTGGGATCCACTTGCAGACGGCTTCTCGAAAGTTCTTCCATGAAAAGAGCCCCCGCGCAATGCCATGCGCGGGGGCCAAGATGTGCATTCGAGAGAAGTTCGTGCTCAGCGGGATTCGCGCGTGAGCGGCGTGTAGGTCTCGCGTTCGCCGCGGCCCGTGAGTGGATAGTCCTTCCGCAGTGGGAAGGCGGGGAAGTCCTTCCACATCAGGATGCGGCGCAGATCTGGATGGCCGCGGAAGCGGATGCCGTACATGTCATAGACCTCGCGCTCGGTCCATTCCGCACCGGGCCAGAGGTCGCATGCGCTATCGATTTCAAGCGCGGGATCTTCGGCGATGCCGCTCGTGTCGAGCGTTGGATCCAAGAAGCACTTCACCGCGAGGCGGCGTTCGTACTTGTAGGACTGCACGAGATACACCACAGAGAATCGGCCTGGCTGCTTGACCGGGTACTTCAAATAGTCGATGCCGACGACATCGGTGAGAAAGTTGTAGTCAAGTCGCGGGTCATCGCGCAGTTGGCGCAGCACATCGTGCATGCGGTCCGGTGGACAGATGAGCGTGGTCAGACCGCGGAACTCAGCGGCCATGAACTTCACACCGGGGAACGCTTCTTTGATGATTGGAAGCGAGGGGTGGTCGAGGACGGGCTTGTCGGCCATGGGGCGGCGAGTATAGCGCGCGCGAACGGTGCACGGCACGTGCCATGCAGTGCATGGCACTGCCTGACACGTGCCGTGCACCTCGTCGTATGCGTTGCAAGAGCAGTTCTAGATGAGGCTTCCGTGCGCGCGGGCATGCTGCCTGGCACGTGCCGTGCAGTGTCGTGTGCCGAGCGGCACGTGCCAGGCACCAGCGGTTTGGCACCTGCGGATTAGTGTCGGAAGCGGCGGACGCCGGTCACCAGACAGGTCACGCCCCGTTCATTGCACAGTTTGAACGTGTCCTCGTCGCGCTTTGAGCCGCCGGGATGCACGATGCAGCGGACTCCTGCGTCGATCAGAAGGCGCGGGCCGTCGTCGAACGGGAAGAAGGCATCGCTCGCGGCGACCGCCCCCGACGATGCGCGCGCGCCTGACTTCTCCACCGCGTTCCGGCAACTTGCCACGCGATCCATCTGTCCGGCGCCCGCACCAAAGAGTTGGCCGTCTTTCCCGATGCAGACCGCGTTCGACTTGAGGTGCTTGACGACCGCTGTCATGAACGCGGCGTCACGCAATGTCGCGGCGTCAGGCTTTGGGCCAGCAACGTGCTGAAACGCCGTCGCGTCGATTTCGTGCGTGTCGGCCTCTTGGGCGAGGAACCCGCCGGGAATCGAACGTACGAGCACCGACTTTGGCACCGCACTCACGGGGCCGACCGCAAGCAATCGCGCGTTCTTCCAACGGGCTTGAAGAAGGGCGAGCGCGTCGGCGTCGTAGCCCGCCGCCACGACGACCTCGAGGAACTTCTCGCCCGCAACGATCTCCTCCGCCGTCGCGCGATCAACAACTGTGTTCAGCGCGACGATCCCACCGAACGCCGCAAGCGGGTCGCCGGAGTACGCCTTCGCGAATGCCTCGCGCAGCGTCGGCGCGACGGCCGCACCACAGGGATTCGTGTGCTTCACGACAACGGCGCCTGCCATCTCCGGTGCGAGCTCGCGGAGGTCTTGCACGAGTTCGAGTGCCGCCGCTGCATCGAGCAGGTTGTTGTACGACAGCGGCTTGCCGTGCAAGAGTTCCGCCCCCACGACATTCGGCCCGCGATAGGTCGGATCGCGATAGACCGCAGCCGCTTGATGCGGATTTTCGCCGTAGCGCAACTCGCCTTCATTCACGCCGCGCAGTTCAAAGACCGGCGGAAAGCGATTGCCCGCGCGTTGACTCATCCATGCGGCAATCGCCGTGTCATACGCGGCGGTCCGCGCGAAGGTCGCCGCGGCGAGCGCGCGACGCAATTCAAGCGACGTTGCGCCTTTGTTTGCAGCAAGTTCGCTCGCCACGCGGTCGTACTGCGACGGATCAGTCACCACGGTCACGAACTCATGGTTCTTCGCGGCCGATCGCAGCATCGATGGTCCACCGATATCGATCTGTTCAATCGCTTCGTGTTCCTGCACGCCCTCACGACGGACGGTCATCTCAAAGGGGTAGAGGTTCACGCACACAAGATCAATGGGTGGAATTCCGTGCGCCTCCATCGCTTGGACGTGCGCAGGGAGATCGCGCCGACCGAGAAGTCCGCCGTGGACGCGCGGGTGGAGCGTCTTGACGCGACCGTCCATCATTTCGGGGAAGCCGGTGAGTTGTTCGATCGGCGTTACCTTGATGCCTGCGGTAGCAAGCGCGGCGGCGGTTCCGCCCGTCGAAACGATGTCGACTCCGAGGTCGGCGAGCGTCTTTGCGAAGGGAATGAGATCACGCTTGTCGCTGACCGAAATCAGTGCACGGCGAACGGGCACAAGTCCATGCATGTCAGAATCCTGTCGGCTTCAGCCGTTGGAAGAACTCTCATCGGAGTTCGCGTTGGTCGACGCACCCTCCGCGGATTTCGCGGCCACGGGCGCGGTCTTCGCGGGAGCGAGACGCTCGATGCGACCATCGGTACTCCACGCGACGAAGCCGCCGACATCGAGGCGATCCGCCTCAAGGTGGCCAACCTTCGGAAGTTCGACTTGCGAGAGAATGTCGCCCTTCAGAAGATCAATAAATGAAACGCGGCGGTGCTTTGGGCACCAGAACACCACGGTCTGGCGACCCGCGGTTTCGGCCGTCGAAATGGGAGTGCCGTCGATACCGGTCTTCTTCCAACGGACTTCGCCGCCGATTTGGCCCTCTGGATTCGCGGTGAAGGCAACCAGGCCTTCACCCGGAATTTCTTGCAGCACCATGCCGCCCGCCACGAAGGGCGGAGTGCGCAGCGGGGTCTGCGTGAAGTACTTCCAGAGCGTGTCGCCGTTCCCAAGATCGAAGGCGTAGAGGTACTGGTCTTCGCCTGCGACAAAGACCGTCTTCCCTGCGATAGCGGGCGAGGCAACGACGCCCGCGAGAAGTTCGCGGCGCCAAATCGATTGAGCGCTGCTCACGTCGTAGGCGGCGACGGTGCCGCCAGTGCTAGCGACAACCACCACGGCGCCGTCGGTTGCTGGACGCGCCGCGATTGGATTCGGGGTACGGCTCACCGGATCAATGACGCTCGAGCGGAAAAGGAAGCCGGTGAGCGCGTTCACGAACACAAGTTGTCCGTTGCGCGATCCGAAAATCACGTGACCATTGGCCATCACGGGAAGCGTGCTTGGCGAGTGGCGATACGAACTCTTGCGCGTGAGTTCGCCGCTCGATTCATCGAGCAGGTACAGCTTCGTGTCGGTGCAAATCGCGACATGTCCGTCACGACCGCCGTACCGGACGTCGAGCACGCCCATGGCATCAACATGGTCGATCGCCTGCGCCGCGGACGCGGTCCACGCGCTATCGCCCGTCGCGGAGCGGATGAAGGTGACCTCATTCCGCTCATTCAAGGCGAGGGTCGCCGCGGGTGTCGCAGAGACGAGCTTGAGACCGATGCCCTTCGGGAGCGGCACGGTTGATTGCCAAACGATTTCGCATCCAAGCTTCGAGGCCACGCTCGGCCCAATGAGATAGGCGGCTTCGGTCTTCGCTGCTGTCTCTGCCATGCGCTGTTGCGCGGCGCCAGCGGTGTCGTCCGCGGTGGCGGGCGAGGCGCCGAGGAACGCCGAGGCGACCGAAGTCGCAAGGAGGGTTGAGAACAGCGTCGAAGGGGTCATCGTGGAAAATGTCATCGTGGGTATCCGTCGTGCAAACCCGGAGCGGCGACACCGGGCCTCAAGCGCGGAGCGCCGGAGGGATGCGGAGTATCGCTCCCAAGGGCGGGAAGCGTCAAGCGGACCGAAATGGCGGAAAGCGCCGAACTTCGTTCCGATTCGCGCGTTGCGGTGCCGCGCGGGGTATCGTCCGCCGGGTGTTCACAGGACTCGTTCAATCTCTCGGGAAGATCGCTGAAATCCGGCCCAGTGCGACATCAACTCGACTTCTCGTCGATTCGTGCGGTTGGTGCTACCGGCCGGACCTCGGGGCATCGGTTGCGGTCAATGGTTGCTGCTTGACCGTGGTTGCGGTGGAGGGCGGCCTCTTTGCGTTCGACGTCATCCCGCAGACGCTTCGTGTGACGAGCCTCGGCGCGCTCGCAGTGGGTTCGGGCGTCAATCTCGAGCACGCCGCGACCCCGACGACATTCCTCGGCGGGCACGTCGTCCTCGGCCATGTCGACACGCTCGGTGCCATCGTTGCCATCGAAACCGAGCGAGAGTGGCGCGTACGGGTTCGTCTGCCCGAATCGCTCGCCCGATTCGTCGTCGAGAAGGGC
>CAIWCL010000263.1 GCA_903911205.1 uncultured bacterium | reverse complement strand
TCGAAGTCGAAGCCGAACACGACCTCGAGCATGTCGATATCCAAGGGCGAGATCGAGAGAAAGTAGGGCGCGATCTCGAGGAGCACTTTGTGAAAGTTGTACGCATCTGCGAGGGTTGCGGGGTTGACATGGCCCGAGCGAATCGACGTCTGTCGAAGCGCGGCCCATTGCCACTCGCGTTCACCACTCTCAGATTCAAGCGCAACTTCGCCTTCGTAACGCTGAAAGTGGATGAGCCGCGGGAATGCGCGACGCAGTCGATCGAAGAGGTCAAGCACGGTCTCGCGTCGCTCAGGAAGATCGAGTTTGAGGCCGAGCTTCTGGTTGACGTAGAAGTCGCTGCAGAAGGCGGAGAACGTCGACATGCGTGCATTGTGCCGTCGGAAGGCTCGCGCGGGAGGTCACGCGTCGAGAATCCATCGGAGGAGTTCAGTCGTGTCGGAGAGATCCTCGACCGCAAGGTCGGCGCCCGCGTCGCGAAGTTGCGCGGTGGAGTAGGGGCCCGTTGCCACGGCGAGAGCGCGGCAGCCGTGCGCCTTCGCGCAATCCACATCGAGCGGGGTGTCACCGATGATCGTGACGCGCGTGGCCTCGAACGTCCGCCCGTGATGCGCCGTGGCGCGCGCGATCGCGACCGGAGTGAGGTGACGACGCGACGGTCCGTCGGCCCCGAAAGCACCGAACGGAAAGAGCGTGTGGTCGTAGCCCGCTGCACGGATTTTGATCAGCGCCGTTTCCTCGTAGTTTCCAGTGAGGAGACCGACGGCCGCGCCCCGCGCCCCGAGTTCAGTCGCGAGTTTCGCCGCGCCTGGCATCTGTCGAATCTTCTCTGGCGTCAGCGCGCGATCGAGTTCTGATCGGTAGGTCTCTCGAAACCGGCCGTGCGCTTCATCGTGATGCGGCAACCCGTGCGCTTCCATCACGCGGCGAAAAAGCAGTCCGTCGAGCGCACCCGCGATCTCGACACCGGCGAACGAGAAACCGCGATCACCATGCAATGTTGTGAACGCGCGAAGCATCGCCCCGATGCCCACGCCTTCGGTGCGAAGGAGCGTGCCGTCGATATCGAAGAGAACGAGATTCGTCGCGGGCATCCGTCAGCCGGCCTTCGCGGCCGGAACGGCGCCAACCGCCGTGACAATCTTGCGTGCCGCATCGGTGAGATCGGTCGCCGCGTGCATGCCTGGGATCTCCTTCGCCGCATCAGCGAGGATTTGCCGCGCGGCTGCAACGTTTGTTCCTTCGAGACGCACGACGAGCGGCACCTGGAAGCCGACAGTCTTGGCACTCGACACGATGGCGCGCGCGATCTTGTCGCACTGCATGATGCCGCCAAAGATGTTCACGAGGATGCCCTTGACGTTCGGATCGCCAAGGATGATGCGGAACGCTTCTGTCACGGCCTCTTCGCTGGCGCTGCCACCGACGTCGAGGAAGTTCGCGGGTTCGCCGCCGTGCAGTTTGACGATGTCCATCGTCGCCATCGCGAGGCCTGCGCCGTTCACGAGGCACCCGATGTTGCCATCGAGCGCGACGTAGGAGAGACCAAACTCGTGCGCACGGATTTCCGCAGGATTCTCTTCATAGGGATCGAACAACTTCTCGACCGCGGGCTGGCGGAAGAGCGCGTTGTCGTCGAATTGGAACTTGGCGTCGAGCGCGAGGACTCGACCATCCGGATTCTTCTCGTCGGAAGGCGTGACCACGAGTGGGTTGATCTCGACGAGGCTTGCGTCCTTCTCACGGAAGACCTTCGCGATCTTCATCATGATGTCGACGGCTTGGCCGACTTGCTTGCCTTTGAAACCAAGTTGGAACGCGACTTCGCGCGCTTGGAATGCTTGCAAACCGAGAATCGGATGCAGCGGCACCTTGAGGATCGCGGCGGGATTCTTCTCGGCGACGACTTCGATCTCGACGCCACCTTCCGCGCTTGCGATCAACGTCGCGGTGCGACGCGAGCGATCAACAGTGATCGCGAGGTAGTACTCCTTGGCGATCTGCTCAGCGGCGGCAATAAGAAGTTTGCGCACCACGAGGCCTTCGGGGCCCGTCTGGTACGACACCATCTTGTTGGTCAGCATGAAGGTCGCGGCGGCTTCGGCGTCCGCGAGGTTGGTGACGAGTTTGACGAAGCCCGCCTTGCCACGGCCACCGGCGTCGACTTGGCCCTTGATGACGATTTCCTTGATCCCGGCGTCGAAAAGCTTCTTCGCTTCGGCGACAGCAGTGGGGATGTTGTCAGCAACGGCGAAGGCGGGAACGGCGACGCCCGCTTCAGCGAGCAGTTGGCGGGCTTGATACTCGTGGATCTTCATGGGGGCGGAGAGAATATCAGGCCCGCGGCGGGGGTGCCGCGGCGGCCAAAGAGCGTGTATAGTGCGCCTCCCCGGACAGGTGCCCGAGAGGCCGAAGGGGACAGTTTGCTAAACTGTTGTATGGGGTAATCCCTGTACCGAGGGTTCGAATCCCTCCCTGTCCGCTTCTTTGATTTCTCCCGCTTTCTGAGTGTGGAGCGCTGAAAGGCTGCGACGCGAACCAACCGTTCGTACCGCAGCCTTTGCTCGTTCTTGCGTGTTCCGCACGCGTGTATCCCGCACACTTCGTCCGCGGGCAGGCACTTCGACGAGGCGCGCCGCCGAAGACGGGAATCGCGCTTCTGTACACTGCGGCCCCCATCGCGGCCGGGGTACGGCTGTAGAGGAGCTCGCATGAAGGTTTGGCTCGACGGTCATCTGGTGGACAAACAGCACGCCACGGTTCCGGTGTACGACCACGGGCTTCTCTATGGCGATGGCGTCTTCGAAGGAATTCGTGTCTACAACGGCCACGTTTTTAAGTTGAAGACCCACCTTGATCGCCTTGAGGCCAGCGCGAAAGCGATCCACCTGACGCTTCACTACACGATCCGCGAGATCGAGAAGGCCGTGCGCGACACCGTCGCTGCCAACGGTTTGAAGGACGCATACATCCGTCTCGTGGTCACGCGCGGCGCGGGCCCGCTCGGGTTGAACCCGTTCACGTGTCCGAAGCCCTCGACGATCGTGATCGTGGATCGCATTCAACTCTACCCGCCGGAGATGTATGAGCAAGGGATGCCCGTCATCGTGGCAAAGCGTCCGCGCATTCCAATCGAGTGCCTTGATCCCTCGATCAAGAGCTTGAACTACCTCAACAACATCCTCGCGAAGGTCGAAGCGATCGAGGCTGGTGTGCACGAGGCGATCATGCTGAACACCGATGGCGAAGTCGCGGAGTGCACGGGCGACAACATCTTCTTTATTCGCGGTGGTCGGATTGTCACCCCGCCAGTGTCTGCGGGCATTCTGAACGGTGTGACGCGGCTTTTCGTGATGAACGAGATCGCTCCTTCGTGTGGACTCGCGGTCGAGGAGCGGTCGATGCGTCTTGAAGATCTCTTCACCGCCGATGAAGTGTTCCTGACAGGAACAGCCGCCGAAATCATTGGAGTCTCGTCGATCGACGGCGAGCAGATCGGTGAGGGCCGGGTGGGCACGGTGACACGTCGTCTCATCGCCGAATTCAAGTCGCGGGTCGCGGAGCACGCGCCAGAAAATTGAGCATCAGCGCATGAAGCCGCGATGAGAAGCGGGATGCATCGACGCGCTCGCGGTCGTGTTCGGAATCGTCTTGCGCGAGCAGTTGGCGCGTTTCTGCGGAGATCTGCTGCATGCACTGTCGCAACTGTCAACACGTCCTTTGGAACGCACCTGCACCGGAACCGGGTGCGGCGCGCGTGTGCCCAGAGTGTGGGACCGACTACACCATTGCGCAGTACGAGTTCGCGCCGGGTAAGGTCGAGTTCCACTGTCCGCATTGCGATCAGGCATACTTTGGCACCTCAGAGAAGGGCCATCTCGAGCCGACCGAGTTTCACTGCACTTCGTGTGGTGGCGAAGTCTCGATGGAGCGATGCATCGTCCGGCCACACGGCACGATGGACTCGGCCGTCGCGATGCTTGAACAGCCGATTCCGTGGCTTGAGGGTGGCGGCATTTTCGCCCGTTGGTGGAAGACGGTCGTGGTGGGCGTCAAAAAGGCTGCACGTGTTCCGGCCATGATTGGAAACCGCGACGCCTTCAGCGAGAGTTTCGTGTTTCTTGCCGTCAACACCTCGATTTCGAGCAGTGTCAACGTGCTCTTCGGTATCGGCGCGGCGCTGTTGGCGATGTTCGTTGCGGGAGGCGTTGGCGGGACATTCACCTTCGGGCCTGGCGGACTTGTCGCGACCCCCGGAAACTCCGTGGTCACGCTTGGTCTTCAAATAGCGCAGTTCGTTTTGGTACCGCTCTCGATGATTTCCGTCTCGCTGCTCGGATCGTGGTTCGCATCGCTCGCTGGTGCGTCGAATGGTCTGACATTCCGACGCGCGTTCACGATCGTCAGTTTTGCCTCCGGGGGCTACGCGTTCAATCTCATCCCTCTGTGCGGCGGGCTCATCGGCATGGTGATGTGGGCCGTCGGTGCGTCGACCGCCATTGCGGCCTCCGTGCCGCGTGGTCAAGCGACGGCGCCGGTGATTCTCGGTCTCGTCGGTGCGTTGATCGGATTCGCATGCACGAGTGCGTTCATGTTCGTCCTCGGGTTGCTGCTCAACCTCTGAGTAAGTCGCGACGCGCAACCCGCTGATCACACGCGGATTTTCTCCCACGCGCCATACTTGAACCGAGCAAGGAACATCAAGCCGCGCACGGCAAGTTCAAGCATCAAACCCCACCAGATGCCAACGAGCCCGTAGCCGAGGTAAATGCCGAGGAACCAGGCGAGTGGTAGGCGAATAGCGTAGCAGCCGAAGACGGTGATACCGAGAATCCACTTGGTGTCGCCGACGCCACGCAAGCCATTGCGGACGACCATCGCAAGTGCGAAGAACACTTGGATACAGCCGGAGGCGAGGAGGCACTTTGGGACGAGTTCGAGGTGGACGGGATCGTCAGAAATGATCTTCGTCAGTTGTTGCCCGAACACCATGAACGCGATGCCCATCGTCCCCATGATGGCCATGCCGATGAGGGTGCATTGCCAGATCGCGCGGCGTGCAAGGCTGCGGTTGCCCGCGCCGAGATATTGTCCGGCGAGCGCGCCTGCGGCGGTACCCATCGCGAAACCGGGCAGAAACGAGAACGCTTCCCATTGCACGGTGATGATGTGCGCGCCGACGAGGCCGTCCTTCGTCGATGTTCCCATGCCCATCTCCGCCGCGCGTCCGATGAAGCCGAGCACGAAGAGGTTCACCGTCCACATGGCGAGCCCTTCGAAGAAGTTGGGAACTCCGACGCGCACGATGCGCCAACTCATCGCACGATCGAAGCGCATCTCACTCGGCGTAAGTTGGAGATCTTTGACGCCGCGGCGCAGTACGCGCCACGTCATCCAGGCACCGACGACGTAACTGATCGCGCTTCCGGCGGCGATCCCGAAGACGCCCCACTCGAGTGGATCAAGCGGCGATGGATTCGGAAGTGTGGCCCCAGCGGCGCGGATCGCGACGCCCGAAATGAGCCAGGAGGCGAGGCAGTTGACGACGTTGACCCACACCGCGATTTGGAATGGTTTGTGTGCTTCACCCGAGCCGTGGAGGCACATGCCGCCGACCATCATCAAGCCAGAGAAGGGAAGTCCCCACGCAAGCGTTTGCACGTAGGTAACGCACGCTTTCGTTCCTTCTGGCGAGAGGTTCGACATCCGTGCCAACGGCTCAGCCAACAGCGCGACGATGATCGCAACGGCAGTTCCCCACACGAGCGAGAGCACCACCGACTGACCAAGCGCGCGCTGGCTTTCTCGGAGGTCACCTGAACCCATGCCACGAGCGATGATCGCTTGACCACCGACGCCGAGGCCTGTGAGCGCGATGCCGATGAACCAGCCGACAAAACTGCCGATTCCGACGCCGTCCATCGCGGGTCGCGCGATTTCGGTGGGGAGGTTGCCTGCGAGCAGTTTGTCGACAAATCCAACGCCCGCGGCCATTGTCTGCTGGAGGAGCACCGGCCACGCGAGGATCCAAATCGCTTGCGACATCGACTTCCCAGCGAGTCGACCGGCCTTGATGACGCCTTCATCATCGGGAATGGCTTCCTGCTCGATGGCGGCACTCGCGAGCCCGACAGGATCGTCGGGCGACGCCGCGCTCTCGATCAGGATGCGTTCATCTCGATCCGCGTCGTTGGAAGCGTTCGTGGCGTCCGATCGATCGCGGCGAATCATCGCGACACCTGTACGAGAAGCGCGAACGTGCCGGGCTCGGCGAGCGATGGAATCGCACGAGGCGCGTCCGCGATCGCGATCCGTCGCGTGGCAAGCGGTGAAGGATCGATGACGCGTCGTGCGAGGCGATCAATGGCACTTGAAAGGGGGCCGAATCCCGCGCCGCGTAACTCGATTTCGTCGAGCGCGATGTGTGAAAGTTCGACAGCGACCGTCGCGCGTGCGGAAACACCCGCGGCGATGACGTGTCCGCGCGGTCGGACCATGCGTGCCGCCGCGAGGAGCGTCTCCGCAGAGCCTGTGGTGTCGATGACCAGTTCCTGATCGCCGCGCCGTCCTGTTTCCTGCAGGGCGCGGTGCCGAATACCGAACTGTTCAGCCGCCCGCAGGGTTGAGTCGTGTGCCGCGACAAGCCGCGCAAGTGGATTCTCTTCGACGGCAACGACGGCGGCGAGGATTGCAATGAGGTCGTCGCCGAGAATGCTTGCGTAGGTCTTCCCTTCGACACCGCCTCGGCGCACTGCTTGCATCGCGCGCGCGAGTGCCACCGCGAACACGGCGCGGTCGTCGTCGAGTTCTTTCGGGAGCGCGACAAGATTCGCGCTCGGCGCAGACACGAATTCGGCCAGTCCGCCACAGGCATCGTCGAATCCCAGAATCGTGCGCGCGGCGCAGTGCAGGGCGAGTCCGCCATGACAGCGTTCACACGCGCCGCAACTCATCACCGGGTGCACCGCGACGCGTGTGCCGCGCGCGAAGCCGCTCGCGCCCGCGTCCTCGACAACGCCAACGAGCGACGAACCGAGGATGCGCGTGCCGCCCACTTCCGTGCCAAGTCCGCGGGCAACCTCGCGTTCGAATGGCGTCAGCAGCGCGGTCGTTGTACGCACCAGCACGCGCGTCTGCGTCGCATGAGGTCTCGCAACCGACGCGAACTCGATCTGCGCGTGGTCGCTGGTACCGATGTTGGCGATACCGATACCGATACCGATACCGTGCACGCCGCGGCGCAAGACCGCATGCATGGAACCCGGTGTGTGCAACGTGGTCGGCGCTGCGTTCATTGCGACGACTTCACGCCCGATGCGTCGGGGGTGTTTGCTGCGCCAGCTGGGGTGTTTGCTGCGCCAGCTGGAGCATCGGGCGCAAATGGATCGGCGCCCTCACGCGATGCATCGTTCGTTCGACGAACCCCGAGGACTTTCATGCCGACGGGAACGTCGGGCCTTTCGAAGACCACAGGCTGCCAGAACACGAGGTAGTCCCACACGTCGAGTTCGCGAACGAACGTCGGATAGAGGTACGTGCGCCCGGCGGCAAAAGGCGCCGACGATGAGGCGTACGCGGTGAGCCACGCGTTCTCGTCGATCGCGAATTCTTGCCCGGTGAGGGTGCGCAGCGAGTCCACCGCCGCGACGTTGACCGCGAGATCTCGCTGCGAGAGCGCCGCGACGAGTGCTTGGAAGACGGCGGGCGTCGGATACTGACCGAGAGCGATCGCAAGTTCGACACGCACATCTGCGTCTTCGCTTCCATCGACGAGCCGTGGCCAAATCGTGTCGGCGACCGCGGGGTCATGCAGTCGCTGAAGCGCTTTCGCCGCCGCAAGCCGAACTTGTCGAAACGGACTCGTCACGCTCTTTGCGACGAGCGCAGCATCTTCCGGATCGCCATGTCGACCGAGCGCTTGCAGCGCGGCCGCGCGAACCAACGGGTCGAGCGAATCTTCCGCGTAGAGCCGATACATGCGGAGGTAGGGCAGTGCACCACCCCACGGCGCATTCGCCAAGAGAATGGTGCCTCGGCGCGCGTTCTCTTGATCGTTCGGATCGGCGGCCCACTGCGCGGCCTGCTGCGGGGTGGGTGGGGAGAAACTCTCGGTGAACGAGGAGAAGTCGGACGAGATCGTGTCGCAGCCGTTCGCACAGCACGCGAAACCGATCAAGAGGAGAGTGGCGCCCGTCCATGGTCGCAGCATGGTGGGAAGCGTACCGAATCTCCGAGGAAGTGTGCGGATGTCGCGCGCGAAGTCGCTCGAGGAAGTCGCTCGAGGAAGTCGCTTGAGGAAGTCGCTCGAGGAAGTCGCTTGAGGAAGTCGCTCGAGGAAGTCGCTCGAGGAAGTCCTCTTCCGGCATCGTCGTGGGAAGTCGTCACGGGAAGTCTTCACGGGAAGTCTTCACGGGAAGGCGCGCGCGAAGTTTCAGCACCGAAAGAGCATCCCTCATCGGCGCCGCTACGCTGCCCGCATGGCGCTTCGAATCCACACGTTCACGCTCGGCGACTTCGCAACGAACTGCTACGTCCTCCACGACGACGCCGATCCAACGAAGACCTGTTGGATCATCGACTGTTCGTACGAGCCTGAGCAGATGCTGGACTTCGTCGAACAAGCGGGGCTCAAGCCGTCGCTTTGCATTCTCACCCATTGTCACTGCGACCACGTTGCCGGGCTTGCGCGCATGCGGCTCCGCTTGGGGCCGGTGAACACGCTCTGCCATCGTGCCGAGAAGGAATTCAACGAGGATCCGAATCTAAACCTGAGCGCGTTCATCTCACCGTCGGTCAGCGCCCCGCCGCCGGATGCGTGCCTCAATGGCGGGGAAATGCTGGAACTCGGCGGGTACTACTTCCGCGTCTTGCACACGCCCGGCCACTCGCCGGGCGGCATCACGTTGTGGTGCCCCGAAGCGGGCGAAGCGATCGTTGGAGACACGCTGTTCGCTGGGTCGATCGGCCGACTGGACTTCCCGACAAGCGACGTCGAGGCGATGAAGCGCTCGCTCCACCAAGTCTTGATGCAGTTGCCCGATGAGACCCGCGTTCACCCGGGCCACGGGCCCTCAACCACCATCGGCGCCGAGCGCAGGTCGAATCCGTTCCTTCGCCCCGGCGCACTTTGAGGGCACGTGAGGGCACGTGAGGGCAAGGACAGGGAGCGGGGGCCTCGCGGTCCGTGGTTGCTTGTCGGAGTGGTTGGCCTGCGCGTACTTGGCGCACGGTGCATTCGCAACCACAAGCGTGCGCGCGCCACATTTCTGCGGACCTCCGAACGCGCTCTCACCCTATACTGCGCCCCCTATGCCTTACACGATCACGCCCGCCGAGGGCTTTGGTCTCGACGTCGAGAACACGGACTACCTGAAGGACCACTTCCAGGCACCAGACCGTTGGGTTCTCAACTTCGGCCCGCAGCACCCAGCGACGCACACGACCCTGCGCCTTGTGCTTGAACTCGACGGCGAGCGCATCGCCCGCTGCACGCCGCACATTGGCTATTTGCACTCGGGCTTCGAGAAGCTCGGCGAGCATCACGACTACAACCAATACGTCTGCACGATCAGCCGTATGGATTACATCTCGCCGATCGTGAACGACATCGCGTGGCACCACGCGGTCGAGAAGTTGTTCGGCATCGAACTCACGCCGCGCGCGAAGGTTGTCCGCACGATCATGTGCGAACTCGGTCGCATTCAGAACCACCTCCTCTGCGTCGGCGCGGCTGCGCTCGACCTCGGGGCGTTCACAGGCTTCCTCTACGGCTTCAACGAGCGCGAATTCATCTACGACATCGTCGAGTACATCTCAGGCCAGCGCTTCCACCCCGATTGGACGCGTGTGGGCGGCGCGTGGCGCGACATCCCCGACGACGAAGTCTTCAAGCGCATGGTGCGCAACTTCATCGACGTCCGCTTGCCGAAGTCGATCACGGACCTCGAAACCCTTTGTAACCGCAACCGCATTTTCGTCGATCGCCTCGACGGCGTTGGTGCGGTGTCGAAGGAAGATGCGATTGCGTGGAGCCTCACTGGGCCGAACGCGCGCTGCGCGGGTGTCCGTCGTGACGTGCGCAAGGACGACCCGTATCTCTGCTACGCCGACAACTGGGACGGCGAAGGCGCGGACAAGGTCAAGTTCTCGATCGCCGTTGCCAGCGCGGGCTGCAGCCTTTCGCGCTACCTCGTGCGTCTCGAAGAGATCAAGCAATCGGCGAAGATCATCGATCAACTCATCGACAAGTTGCCGGGCGGCTCGATCAACGCGGTCGCCGACGGAAAGATCGGCGTTCCCAACAAGGCCGATGTGTACGGCTCGATCGAAGGCGTGATCCAGTTGTTCGAGCTCTACATGAACAACCGCGGCTTCGATACGCCGGTGGGCGAAGGCTACGGAGCGATCGAGAGCCCGAACGGCGAGCTCGGCTACTACATCGTGGCAGATGGCTCGAAGTATCCGTTCCGCGCGCGCACTCGCCCGCCGTGCTTCATCAACTATCAGATCTTCCCGAAGATGATCGAAGGCCATCAACTCGCGGACATCGTTGCCGTGTTGGGCTCGCTGAACAT
>CAIWCL010000262.1 GCA_903911205.1 uncultured bacterium | reverse complement strand
GGCTTTCAAGAAGTCGCTGCATCGCGAGGCCGACGAGCACCGGGTGCGTGCACGCAGCAATGACGTCTTTCGCGCCGCGCTCAACCACGAGTTTCGCCGCCTCGCACACGGTCCCGGCGGTCGAAATCATGTCGTCGAACATGAGGACGGTGCGTCCTTCGACATCACCGATGAGATTCTTGACGACGACCTTCGAGCCCGACTGGCGGCGCTTGTCGATGATCGCGAGGTCGCACTGGAGAATGTTCGCGAACATGTTCGCGACCTTCACGTTGCCGACATCGGGTGAAACGACCACGACATCGCCGAGGGAATCTCGGATCGAGAGGAAGTGATCGGCAAGGACCGGCGCCGCGCTGACGTGATCGACGGGAATATCGAAGAAGCCTTGGATCTGCGCCGCATGGAGATCCATGCAGAGCACCCGGTCAATACCCGCGGCGACGATGAGATTTGCAACGAGCTTTGCGGTAATCGGAACGCGACCTTCATCCTTGCGGTCTTGGCGCGCGTAGCCGAAATAGGGGATGACCGCAGTAATCCGCTTCGCGCTCGCGCGGCGCAGGCAGTCGATGAAGACCAGAAGTTCCATCAAGTTGTCGTTGACGGGTTCGCAGGTCGAGAGCACCACATAGACATCGCGGCCGCGAACGTCTTCATCGACCTTCACCATCGTCTCGCCATCGGGGAAGCGCGTGACCGTGCCGAGGCCGACGGGCAATTCGAGATGCGCGCAAATCCCAGCGGTGAGTTCGCGGGTACTGGTGCCGCCGAAGACTTTGAGGTGATTGCGATCCGCGGAACTCACCGAGCACCTCCGCCAGCATGCGCGTGGCGCTTACGAAGAATCGCATCGACCTCTGCGAGTTGTACGGGGTCATTCACCGAGAGCACGTCTTCAGGTGGCACTGCATCCACCGCAGCGACGGTGCGGCCATCCTTTCGCAGGATTTCGAAGACGTCGGTGATGTAGTACTCGCCGCTTGCGTTCCTATTCCCGACGCGCGCGAGGGCGCCGAGGAGTTCGTCGGTACGGAAGCAGTAATAGCTCGGGTTGATTTCGCAGATCGCGCGCTCCGCGTCACTCGCATCTTTCTGCTCCACGATCTTCGACAGTTTGCCGGCAGCGTCGCGCACGATGCGGCCGTAACCCTTTGGTTCTGCGATGACACTGGTTGCGAGCGTGGCAGCGGCCTGCTCACGGCGATGGAGATCGAGGAGTGTTGCGAGCGTTTCCGGGCGAATCAGCGGGCCGTCGCCACAGAGGACGAACGCGTCGGTCGATGCGGCATTCGCCTCGATGTTCGCCTTCGCCATCATCACGGCGTGGCCGGTACCGAGTTGCTCGGTTTGCAGCGCGAATTCGACATCTTTCGCGCCAGCGAATGACTCGCGCACGAGATCGGCGCCGTGGCCGATCACGAGCACGATCTTGGTCGCGCCCGCCGCGCGCGCGGCATCGACGACCCAGTGGACCATCGGGCGACCGACAGCGTGGTGCATGACCTTCGGCAAATCCGATTGCATGCGCGTGCCCTTGCCAGCAGCAAGAATCACCGCGACAAGTCCGCGAGCGCCGCTCGTGTGCGAGTCAGCGGTGGTGCGCGCTGCGAAATCCGAATGGTTGCTGTTCGTCATTTCGGCACGAGCGTGCCGCACGTGGACGAGCGCTGCATCAGAAGAGCGGTTGCGGAAGGGGTGACGGCGTCAGAACTGGCCCGCTTGGATTCGAACCAAGACAAAGTGGACCAAAACCACTTGTGCTACCGTTACACCACGGGCCATTCGGCGGCATTGCCGCATGCTGACAAGTCTTGCGAGGTCTGCTTCGCGACACAACACTGCGAAGCCTGACTTTGAAGACGGAATGGACGCGCGTCACCCACACTGCAATTCACACTGAGGCCCATACTGTCATGCGCACTGTCATGCGCACTGTCATGCACACTGTCATGCACACTGTCATGCACACTGTCATGCACACATGGGACCACTGATCTACTGCGCTCAAACCTGCGGACGCTTCCTCTTGGTTCGGTTCTCCGCGTGAGCGAGAGAACATGACACTGGACACTCGACGCCGCGATCACCAACGTGGTGAGCGCGTCCGCGGCGAGGTCACGGTGTTTCGAACAGAGTTCGTTGACCGAGGGTCCTGCGCGCGGCCTTTCCTCCAAGGCTGGGGCACCGGCGAGGCCGCTTTGGTGCTCCATGCGAGGCCAGCGCGCGTGCGCAGTCCTCGACGGCCCATCTCGGGAGGGTCGGGAAGAGTAACCGAAGCAAGCGAAGCGATCAACGGCAGCAGGCGCTTGAGCCAAAGTTTGGTGTCCGAGAATTCAGTGCGGTCGCACAGGTCATCGAGGGGCGTCTCTGTGACGGGGAGGCTCCGGTACGCTTCGGCGATGCCGTCGACGTCGCCCGCCCAACTCGTTTCGTTCGATCCTGCCACCGGTGAAGCCGTGGGAAGCGTGCCAGTCACACCGGTGGACGCGATTCCGCGGCTTGTCCATCAGGCCCGGGAAGCGCAGCGCGGGTGGGGGGCGCTGACGCACGCCGAACGCGCAAACGTGCTGCGACCAGCGGCGGTGCGACTGAAGGCGGAAGCGCGACGACTCGGCGAGATCGCCTCGCGTGAGATGGGAAAGCCGCTTCCGGAGGCGATTGGTGAAGCGAACTACTGTGCCGACGGTTTCTCGGGAGAACTCGACGAGATCGTTGCAGCACTTGCCGACACCGTGCGCGAAGATGCGCGCGTTCGCAGCATTCTGCGCCATGCGCCGCTCGGGGTTTGCGCTGCGATTACCCCGTGGAACTTCCCGATTTTGATGCCGCATCAGTCGGTGTTGCCCGCGCTCATCGCAGGCAACGCCGTACTCTTGAAGCCGAGCGAAGAGACGACCCTCGTGGCGTGCGAGTACGCCAAGATTCTCAACGAATTCCTGCCGACGGGTGTGCTGACGCCGGTGTTTGGCGACGGCGCGCAAGGGCGTGCGCTTGTGCTTGCCGACGTCGACTTGATTGTCTTCACTGGCTCCCGCGAGACCGGGAAGCGCATTTTGGCCGACGCGGGACCCGGCTTGAAGCGTGTCATTCTTGAACTCGGCGGCAAAGATCCGTTGGTCGTGCTCGACGACGCCGATCTCGACGCCGCCGCGGCATTTGCCGTTCGCAACAGTTTCCGCAATGCAGGACAAGTGTGCGTCAGCACCGAGCGCATCTACGTGGATGCGGCAATTCACGAGGAATTCCTGCGAAAAATGGTCGAGCGCACGAACGCGCTGAAGCAGGGCAATCCGCGGGATGACGGTGTCAATGTTGGCCCGATGGTCTCCGCTCGGCAGAAGGCGAAAGTCGTCGCGCAAATCGATGCGGCCGTCGCCGCAGGCGCAACACTGGTCGCGGGTGGCGAGCCGCGCGACGGCAATTTCGTTGCGCCCACGATCCTTGCGGATGTGACGCACGCGATGGATGTGATGCGCGAGGAGACTTTTGGCCCGGTCGCGTGCGTGCAAGCGTTCCGCTCGGTGGACGAAGCGCTGCGTCTTGCGAACGACACACCGTTTGGTCTCGGCGCGGCCGTGTTCGGTCGGGATATCGCGCGTGCGGAAGATGTTGCTGCCCGCATTCACGCAGGGATGGTGGGCATCAACCAAGGGTGCGGCGGAGCGGACGGTTGTCCGTGGGTCGGCGCGAAGGAGTCGGGCTACGGGTTCCACTCGGGGCCGGAAGGCCACCGCCAGTTCGCGCAGGTGCGGGTTCTTTCCCGGGCGAAGTGATCGAGCTTGGTTTCAGAGGCAATCTGCGCCGTGTACTACCACCTTGGGCCTGCTCGCCGCTTCGACTGCGCGACGCTTCTTGAGGCGTACGCGAGTGGTTACTTTCCGATGGGAGACGAGGATGGCGCGATTCAGTGGATCACCAGCGATCCGCGTTTTGTGCTGCCGATCGGGAGTTTGCACGTGCCAAAGTCGCTCGCGCGACTTGCGCGAAAGCAGCCGTTTGAGTTGCGCGTCGACACTGCGTTCCGGCGGGTCATGGAGTTCTGTGCGCAGGATCGCGGCGACGAGAACCTCTGTTGGATTACGCCGCGGATGATCGACGTGTACTGCGAACTGCACCGGGAGGGGTTTGCGCATTCGGTCGAAGCGTGGCGTGGCGGGGTGCTGGTCGGCGGGCTCTACGGAGTCTCGATAGGCGCGGTGTTTTTCGGGGAAAGCATGTTCTCTCGGGTCGAAGTCGGCGGCGCGAACGCATCAAAACTCTGTCTCTTGGAACTCGATCGGCGGCTCGTGGCGGGGGGGTATCAACTCCTCGATAGCCAGGAGGAGAACCCGCATATGGCACAGTTTGGAGGGGAAACTCTCGACTTCGAGGCGTATCGAGCGCGGCTTGAGGCTGCAATCGAGCGTTCGGTAAGTCCCTGTTGGGGCGGGGCTTCCGAAACGGAAATGTAAATCGGCAGCAAACTTTGCCAAAAAAGTATGCGCAGCGTTTGACTCACTTGGAATCGGGTGCATCTTCCGACTCGGAGCGAGGGACTATTGGGGCACTGCGTCCGCAGTGCTTCAGGTCCCCTGTGTTGTTTTTGGTGCGTCGCGAAGCTGTCCAAGTTTCGCCACTGTGTTTCGCCCAAACCCAACAGGAACAGGAAACGGGCTGTGAGGTTGTGGTCGACTCGTTCGACGGCTTCCCTCACAGGCGTGGCATTTCGCCCGATTGTCCCATCGAGTGATCTGAACGATTCAGCTTTCCGGCTGAATGTTGTCCGGGGTTTTCGGGTGGATTCGTCTCCATCCTTCCTGTCCTGAGCCGCCTGTCCAGGCGGCGCCTGTTCCGGAGTGTCTCGATGAACTTTGTCTCCTCGTTGTCTGGCGTCGCTGCAGTATGCATCGCTGGCTCTTCCTCGGCCGCGATCATCACGTTCACGCAACAGAACGTTTGGCAGAGCTTCTCCGCGCTGCAAGGCGCCGGTCTTTTCACCGAAACCTTCAACGGTATCGCTGACGGGTTCTACAACTCGTACGCGGGATCGACTGGTCCGGTGAATTGGAATGCGACCGCCACGGGCGGTCTGTATGTGCAGGGCGGACTGTTCTCGACGAACAACCCGGCTCCGCTTTCCTTTGATCTTGGCTCGGGCGTCAGCGGCCTTGCGGGGAACTTCTTCGCGACCGACATCAATTTCAACGTCGTCCCGGCGATCGTGACTCTGATGCTCAACGACGGCTCGTCGTTCATCGGGTACATCGACTCGGCGAATGCGTATACCGGGTTCTACTCGACTGGCGCTCTCATCACGAGCGTCCGCATCGAGGCTGCGTCGATGGGCGGCGGCAACGTCTACCCGACGACGGACAACATGCAGTTCGCTGTCGTTCCGGCTCCAGCAGCGTTTGCCCTCGCGGGTGTTGCTGCGGTTGTCGGTGGACGCCGTCGCCGCCGCTGATCGCGGAGGACACTCAGAAAGATGATCCGCGACCCGGCTGTTTGGCCGGGTCGTGGTTTTTTTGCGCGGTCGCCGCTGCGGCGGCTCCCTTTGGCGCATTCCACGCCAAAGCGAGCAAGTTGCGAAGCAGGTTGCGAG
>CAIWCL010000261.1 GCA_903911205.1 uncultured bacterium | reverse complement strand
GGTTCCCAGTTCTTGGTTCCCAGTTCTTGGTTCCCAGTTCTTGGTTCCCAGTTCTTGGTTCCCAGTTCTTGGTTCCCAGTTTTTGGTTCCCTGTTTCCCAGTCCCTCGTTCATCACACCTACGGAGATTTCGATGAAGACTTCCCTCTTCGCGGCTGTTGCTGTTGCTTCCTGCACCCTCTCTGCATCGGCGAGCATTGTTGCGAGCTGGTCCATGACCACCGCGATTCCGGCCGCCACGACCGGTTCAAACTACACCTACGGTGCCGCCGATGCTGGTGACGTAACCGCCGGTACGAGCCTCAGCGCGGTCCATGCGCTCACCGCGACCACCTGGTCGACTCCAGCGGGCAACGGCTCGCAGTATTCCTTCTCGAGCAACAGCTGGTCGGTCGGCGACTATTACCAGATCGCGGTCTCGACCAGCGGTTTCAGCGACATCTACCTCTCGTGGGATCAGACCCGCTCGAGCACCGGTCCGTCGAGCTTCCGCGTCGACATGAGTACGGACGGCACGAACTTCAGCACCATCCTCGCGAGCTACACGGTGATTCAGGCTGGCCTGGCCGGAACGAACACCCTCGCGTGGTCGGTCGTGAACGGCGTGCAGAGTGCCTTCACGACCACGATCGCGAGCATCGCGGGCGCCGACAATCAGTCGAGCCTGACCTTCCGCTTCGTCAATCTTTCGACGGTCGCGACCGGTGGTACCAACCGTATCGACAACATCATCGTGTCGAGCGGCCCGATCCCGGCTCCGGGCGCGCTTGCGCTCCTCGGCCTCGCGGGCCTCTCAGCTCGCCGTCGCCGCTGAGTGACCAACGGCAGAGATCTTCCTGTGTGTGTCTCACAGCCCCGGCCAAGTGCCGGGGCTGTGTTTTTGTTTGAAACAAAGGCAATCTTGCCGAGCCTTTCGACGTTTGCCGTGCGCGGTCGACGTTCCGCGGCACCCTTTCGATGGAGTACGCCATGACCAGATCCCGCACTCGATCATGCCACCTCCGCCCGCACGTCGCGAAGTTCGCCGTCTGCGCCAGCCTCGCGGTCACCGCCGCACTCGCCGTGAGTGGCGCCACTCACGCGCAGTGGACGACCCCGCCCGTTACCGCGCCTGGGCTTCTATACCGCACGTTCCAGAGCACGGCCGCTGCGACCACAGTGAGTTTCCACATCTACCTGCCACCGCAGTACACATCGCAGCCGACGGCGCGATTCCCCGTGCTCTACTGGCTGCATGGCTCGGGCAACGGCACGCTCGGCATCGACAACCTCGCGAACTACTTCGGCACGGCGATGGCACAAGGCCGCATCCCACCAATGCTCATCGTGTTTCCGAACGGCATGGCCTACAGCATGTGGTGCGACTCGAAGGACGGCGACGTGCCGATGGAATCAGTCGTGATCGACGACCTCATTCCGCACGTCGACGCAACGTTCCGCACGATCGCACGTCGAAGCGGTCGCATTCTGGATGGCTTCAGCATGGGCGGACAGGGCGCTGGTCGGCTTGGCCTGCGCAGGCCTGATCTCTTCGCCGGCGTATCGATGCTCGGCGCGGGACCGATCCAACTCGATTTCCTCAAGGCTCCCGACAACACCACCACGCCCCCGAAGTTGCGGGCCCAGATCTACGAAGATGTGTGGGGCAGCGACCGCACGTACTACCTCACACAGCACCCATGGTCGATCGCGATTGATCGCGCTGAAGCGCTTGTTGCGGCGCAGACGAAGATTCGCCAGGGAATCGGCTCACTCGACGCGCTTGTCCCGATGAACGTCGACTTCGACGCACACCTCACCGATCTCGGTATCCCGCACCAATACACGGTGGTACAGGGCGTCGGCCACAATCCGTCGGGCGTGCTCTCCGGCCTCGGCCTGCAGAACTGGGCGTTCTACAACGCCGCGCTCGCAACGCCGTGCAAACTGGCGGAGGACATCGACTGCAGCGGCGTGGTCAACGCTGCGGATCTTGCGCGCGTTCTCTCTGATTGGGGCGACGGCAGTGGCCCGGCCGATCTCGATGGAAGCGGGTCGGTCGATGCGGAGGATCTCGCGCGAGTACTCGGTGCATGGGGCGATGTTGGGTAACGTGTCGCTCGCGCGTAAACTCCACGCTCGCGTTCTGCGACTTCCCCATGCCCGTCAAGGAAACACCAGCCGCACGTATCGAACGCCTGCTCGGCGCGGGCGATAGCCGTGGTGCTCTCGCAGCGGCCGATGAACTTCTCTCGCAATCACCGACGAGTTTTCTTGGGCGCTTCGGCCGCGCGCGCGCGCTGGTGCGACTTGGCCTCGAAGCAGAGGCCGGACGCGAACTCGAACTCGCCGCGAAACTCTCGCCGAATGACGAGCATCTGCTTCTCGTGCGTGGGCGTCACGCGTTCCGCAACGGGCGCGCCGACGAGGCGATCGCCATGCTCGAGCGCGTCGCGCGCGGTCGCGGTCCGCACGCGGTGGAGGCCGCGTTCTCACTTCTTGATGCGTACCACTACGCGGGACGTCGTGATGAACTCGCGGCGATGGTGCGCACGGGTGGTGCGTGGACAAAAGATGCGCGGTCCGCACTGCATGTGGCACGTGCGGCTGCGGTCGAAGATCGCGAGCGCGGCATTGAAGCGTTGCTTGCGATCTGGAAAAGCGCTGCGCCCTTGGTTCCTCGGCGTTACGCCGGCTTTGAGGCCGCGGAACTCTTGGATCGCGCGGCGCGATATCGAGAAGCGTTTGACCTGATGACCGAGGTGCATCGCACGACGGCGCCGCCCTCGGAAACCGCGTCGTGGACTGAGCCACTCGCGGCACAACTCGCACTCTTCGAAAAGAGCGCAAGCCACTTCAAACCGCGCTGTATCGCCAAAGACACGGATCTACGCACCGCGTTTGTGGTCGCGTTACCACGCTCGGGAACCACGCTTCTCGAGCACATGCTCGATCAACATCCTGCAATCGGTGGCATCGGTGAATACACGGGATTGAGCGTGATTCGAAAGCAACTCGCCGCGACATCGGTGTGGCCGCAGCGTCCGGGACTTCTTCCTGACGCTCTCTTCGCGCAGATGCGCGAAGAGTATCTCGCGGGGGCACGCGCACTCGCAAAGCCAGGTTCCGAATGGACATTCGACAAGAGTTTGCTCGCGTGGAATTCGCTTCCTGAGATTGCAACGCTCTTCCCGGGCGCGGTTGGTCTCGCGATTGATCGTGATCCGCGCGACAACGCGACGAGTCTCTACTTCTCGCATCTCAACGCGGCGCTCAGTCCCTGGATGGGCGATCTCGCCGCCATTCGCGAGATGATTCGCTGGCAGCGCAGAGTCGTTCCACGCGCGCTCGAGGTACTTGGAATCGTGCACGAACGCATCGCGTACGAGGATTTGGTCGAGGATTCAGCACGATTTGCGGAACGCTGTCTCGCGCGCATGGGTCTTTCGATGGACGCGCGCGTGCTCGCGCCTGAAACAGGAACGCGTGTCGCCGCAACGCTTTCGCACGCGCAGGTTCGACGTCCGATCAATCGGGCGGCGATTGGACGATGGAAGAACTACGCGTGGGCATTCGATGGCGCGTGGGACGAACTTGTGGCGATGCATGACGCTGCGCGCGCCGACGCGCGATGATCCCGCGTGTCACGGGCGCTGCTACTCGGCACACACGAGCATTTCGCCTGCGAGCCCTGGACCGAAGGCAAGCGCGACCCATGGCTTCGGTACGTCCTCGCGCGCAAGTCGCTCGAGAATGAATGGAAGCGTGGCGCTCGACATGTTGCCGAAATCGCGGAGGACGGCGCGACTTGGTGCGACGGCCGCGTCAGACAGCCCAAGAGCAGCCGCGACAGCATCAATCACGCGCGGACCACCAGGGTGAATCGCCCAGCCCTTGATGCTGGCGATCGTGAGGCCGTGCGTCGCGAGCGCTCGTTCGACCCATGCACGAATATCGCGCGCGAGGATGTCTGGCACGCGCGCACCGAGCGTCATTTCAAAGCCATTGTTGCCGATCGACCACGCCATTTCCGTCGCGGTTTCCGGAATCAGAACCGAGTGTGTGCTGTGGAGCGTTGCGATGGTGTGATCGCGGCGAGTGTGTTCGCGCGATGCGTGGTCTGCCGCAGTCGCGGTGACGATCATCGCAGCACAGCCGTCGGCAAAGAGTGTGTTTGCGATCAGTTGATCAAGTCGCGCGTGGTGATGAAAGTGCGCAGTCGAAACTTCGGCCATGGTGACGAGTACGACTGCATGACGGTTCGCGAGAATTGTGGAGCGCGCGACCGCGAGTGCGTTGATCGCAGCGTGGCAGCCCATAAATCCAACGTTGAGCCGCGTTACGTTCTTCGAGAGGCCAAGTCTTTCGATGAGAAACGCGTCGATACCCGGTGCAGCGAAACCGGTGCACGACGCGGTCACGAGGTGCGTGACGTCGTTCGGGCGCACGCCCGCGCTCGCAGCCCGCGCAAGTGCGCCTGTCGCAGCATCGAACGTCATCGCGCGCGCTGCACGCAACCAGAGTGCCATGCGTTCTGCGGTGCCCGGGATTTCGTCGGGTTTGTAGAAGCCAAGACGCCCTTCGTCGAAGGCAGCGCACCAACGTGACTCAACGCCGCTGCGCTCGGCGAGCCGTGCGAGGACCGCGCGGTCGACCTCGCGTGGAGAAATGGCATCGGCAATCGCAAGCCATTCGTCACGCGACATGCGAAACGGCGGATGTGCCGTTGCGAGCGACGCAATGCAGGCGGTCGGTGTCGGCGCGGCAACGCTCATGTGGTCCGCGGATTTCTCACGGGGAAGGCGCGTGGTTTTCGCCCGAGTGCAGAGGCGAAGGAGGCAAACGGCGCTGGAACGTGCTCGCCGATGGCAAGCAACGTGCGCACAAATCGTGGCGCGCGAAGGACGCGCGACAGGAGTGCGCAGCGCAGTCGCGGTCCGCGTGTCAGTGCGGCGTGCACACGCGGCCACGCGCGATCGGCTCGCGTCTCTGTTGCGGCAAGCGCGCCGGCCGCCGCGCCCGTGGTAATCGCCCATGTCATACCTTCACCTGTGAAGGGTTCGACATATCCGGCTGCGTCGCCGACAACCAAGATGCCTTCGGCCGCGATCCGTGCGCGGCGTCGTGTGAGAAGGGGAGTTCCGCGCCAGCGCGCGCGTGCGATTGCGTGCGCGTCAAGCGCAGTCTCGCCAAGCATCTCACGCGCAGCTGCGGACACGCTGTTCGCTGCGCGGAGGGCGCGTGGATCAACGGCGGCTGCGACATCGATATCGCCCGATGGAAGTTGAACCGCGCCGATGTAGCCGCCCTCGACCACGCGCATACAGATCTCGCCACGAGCGCACTGGACGGAGTTTGCAGGCAAAATCGTGCCGAATCCCATGTGGCTTCGCCGTGCAATATGCCACGCAAATCCTTCAAGATCGTCGAGCGCGCTGCCCGCGAGTCCGTCGGCGATGATGATGGTTGACGCATGCGCGACGGATCGCTCCTCGTAGGCGGTGAGTTCGAGTGTGCGATCAGGCCTGACGCGTGCGGAAGTCGCGAGGCGTACTTCGACACCCGCACGACGCGCTTCTTCCACAAGCGCGGTATCGAGCGTTTCTCGCGCAATGGCCACACCCGCCTCGCGTGAGATCCGAAGTTCCCGCAGGCCACAACGAACATGGATGGAGTGCAGTGGCGTTGCGGTGGTGAGTGCGCGTGCTGCGCCGAGTGCTGTGATCGCGTCGACGCCGGTGTCGGTGAGGCACGAGCCGCAAACCTTTGTGCGTGGAAAGTTCGCACGATCGACGAGAAGTACGTTTGCTCCGGAGCGCGCTGCGGCGAGTGCCGCTGCAGATCCCGCCGGGCCAGCACCGATCACGGCGACATCACAGACGTATCGTTCGCCCAACGATGTGTAGTGTCCCGATGCGCTGTTCATGCAGACCTGCTCCGCCACAGTATCCAGCGTGCTGGCCACGCGGTGGTGAGGGAAGCTCCCGTGAGCCCGGCATCGCGCGCGAGCTCTCGCGCTTCTTGCAGCGTGAACGCAGCTCGAACGCTTGCGATCGCATCAAAGTGCACGATGGGAGAACGACTCAAGACGCGTGATCCAAGCCACGCGAGCGCGAGTCCTTCAGCGGTACGGTCAAGATCTGTCACGCCGACGGCAATCCGTGCAGCGATCGCCATATGGCGCAGTGCGCTCACGGCGCCGTCCCGTTCGCAGTGGTGGACGAACAGTGAGCATGTCACAACGTCGCCTTCGCAGGGAAGTGGCTTCGCGAAAATGTCTGCGACCACGGTTTGGACCGCGACTCCCGCCAATTGCGCGCGTGTCGATGCGACATCAAGTGCGTGGGCGCTGTTGTCGACAAGCGTCCATTCGATGCGCAGGCCGAGTTTCCGTGCGCGCTGAGCCAGCGCGATCGGCGCATCGCCGGAGCCTGTCGCAACATCGACGACGCGCAAGACGCGCCCTGCCGCGTTGGCCTCGCGGGCGTGGCGCGCGATGCCGCTCCAGAGCAGCCGATGACTGCGCGACCATGCGTTCAATCGCGCCAGTCCTGCGAGTGCGTGGTCGTGCTCCGCCGCGGGAAGCGCGGGATCGTCCATCAATTCGTCGGTGCGGATGCGTTCGCGCATAGTGAAGGGCGCAGCAGTATCGCACAGGGTAGCAACGGCGAGCGGCGCACGTCGTCACTGCGGTTCAGAGCTGATGGGGTTGCGTTGTCCACGTTGCGGTTCTGCAGAAGCGAGGCACTTTCCCCGCCCCCTCGCTCGTATGGCTTGCCCACGATCCTGAGCCGCAATGCATCCGCGAATCATCAAGATTGAAGGGACGAACTATGTCGAATTTTGCACTGTTACTCAGCGCCGTGACGACCGCATTCGCACCGCCACCGAAGCCTCTTGATCGCACGCGGCTACCGATTGCGGAGCCGCCGATTCCTGTGATCACCGAAATCGACCCACGGAAGGTCACACCGCCGCCGCGGTTTGACGTGCATGCGCCTGCGGACGCGCCCAACGTGGTCATCGTGCTCATCGATGACATGGGCTTCGGTCATTCGAGTGCATTCGGTGGACCGTGTGAAATGCCCACCTTCGAGCGACTCGCGAAGGAAGGACTTCGCTTCAATCGATTTCACACGACGGCGCTTTGCTCGCCGACCCGCGCGTCGCTGCTTACAGGGCGCAATCACCACGTGAACAACATGGGCTCGATCACTGAGCTCGCGACAGCATTCCCAGGTAACACAGGCGTGCGGCCGAACAACGTCGCGCCGCTCGCGTCGATTCTGCGGATGAACGGCTACAGCACCGCAGCATTTGGAAAGTCGCATGAAACGCCACCGTGGGAAACGACGGTGTCAGGGCCGTTCGATCGTTGGCCAACAGGCTCGGGCTTCGATCGGTTCTACGGGTTTCTTGCAGCAGAAACGAATCAGTGGACACCCGCGATCATGGATGGCACGGTTCGTATCGATCCGCCGCGCGATCCGTCGTATCACTTCACCACCGATATGACGAATCAGGCGATCTCGTGGGCTCAGACGCAGCAGGCCCTCACGCCAGAGAAGCCGTTTTTCATGTACTTCGCGCCGGGTGCCACGCATGCGCCGCACCATGTTCCTTCTGACTGGATCGCGAAGTACCACGGACGCTTCGATCAAGGTTGGGACATACTTCGCGAAGAAACGCTCGCGCGACAGATCGCGCTCGGCGTCGTGCCGCCGACGACCAAACTCACGCCGCGGCCGAGTGAGATCGCTGCGTGGGATTCGTACGGTGAAAACGAGCGGCGACTGATGGCGCGGCAGATGGAAACGTACGCCGCTTATGCGTCGCACACCGATCATGAAATCGGCCGACTCGTCGATGCAATCGATGCGATGGGTCAACTCGACAATACGCTCTTTCTCTACATCGCGGGTGACAATGGCGCGAGCGCGGAAGGCGGTCCGGAGGGCTCTTTCAACGAACTTATGAACTTGAACGGGATCGACGCGACAACCGAGATGCAACTCTCGAAGCTCGATGAGTGGGGCGGTCCGTCGACCTATCCGCACTACGCCGTCGGTTGGGCGCATGCAGGCAACACGCCGTTCCAGTGGACAAAGCAGGTTGCATCACATCTCGGTGGTACGCGCAATGCGATGGTGATGTGTTGGCCTGCGCGCATTTCACCCGATGCACGCGTGCGCTCGCAGTTTCACCATGTGACCGATGTCGCGCCAACGGTGCTTGAGGCCGCGGGAATTCCCGAGCCAAAGTGGGTGGACGGTGTCGAGCAGCGGCCGATGGATGGTGTGTCGATGCTCTATGCAGCGGCTGATCCAGTTGCGAAAGATCGGCACACGACGCAGTATTTCGAGATGTTTGGAAATCGCGCGATCTATCACGACGGATGGACCGCAGTCGCGCGGCACTCGATTCCGTGGGTGATGACGAAGGACTTGCCTCCCGTCAACGAAGATCGTTGGGAGTTGTACAACCTCGACGAAGATTTCAGCCAATCGAATGATCTTGCGGCGACCGAGCCAACGCGACTGCGAGAATTGCAGGCGATCTTTGAGCGCGAAGCGGTGCGCAACCACGTGTTTCCCCTCGACGATCGGCGTCTCGAACGATTGAACGCCGAAGTCGCGGGACGACCTGATCTCGTAGGTTCGCGCACGTCCGTCACGCTTTTCGCGGGCATGACCGGCATCGGCGAGAACGCCTTCTTAGATTTGCGTGCGAAGTCGCACACGATTCAGGCAGATATTGAAGTTCCTGCGAATGGCGGCGGCGGAGTGTTGATCGCGCAGGCTGGGCGCTTTGGAGGCTGGTCGCTCTACATGAAGGATGGCAGGCTCTGCCACATCCATAACTTTGCAGGTCTGGAGAGATACACCACGCGATCTCAGAACGTGATTGCGCCAGGAAAGCACACGGTGCGATACGAGTTTGTGCGCGATGATCGCATCGGTCCGACGGGCGGAACGAGTCGGCTCTTCGTCGATGGAACGCTTGTCGCAGAAGCGCGCGTCGATCGCACGATGCCATACGCCTACTCGACCGACGAAGGACTTGATGTCGGTTGTGATCGCGGAACGCCTGTTTCGAATGAGTACCTCAAACTCGACAACGCGTTCAATGGGCGCATCGTGCAGGTGGTCGTGTCGCGCACCGACGCGGACGGCGAAGGCGTGGCTGGTGTTGGCGATGACACGCAGCGGGGGCCTTGAGCGGTGCGTGGCTCTCGGATCGCATATCTGCATGCATGTGGTGTGATGGTGGGCGCGGTGGCGTCATCGAGTCATGCCATTCTGTTGAGCGGAGAGAACGCGGTTGTCGTGCGCGATGAGAATGGTGCGCAAGACGCGCAAGATGCATACGTCGCGCCGGAAGCGAAGGACCAGCAAACAGAGCAAGTCTCGCAAGAGGCGCGCGTTGCTTCGCAAGAAGCGGCGGTTGCGCACGAGAGTGATGCGCAAGTGGACCCCATCAAGGTCGAATCTCTGAAGGTCGACTCTCTGAAGGTCGACCCCCTGAAGGAAACAGAACTCGACGCGTGGCGCGCGGAATTGATGTTGCTTTGTTGGCTTCCTGGCCTTGAGGGCACGGTCGGCGTGCGTGGTCAAACGGCAACAGCAAGTGCGTCCTTCGCGGACATCATCGACTCGTCTGATTCGCTGTTTGGCATTGCTGGCCGCCTCGAGATTGGTCGCGGGCGATGGGGTGCCTTTGTCGAGGGCCTTTACAACCGTGTGACTGATGAGAATGCGTCGGGGCCGCTCGGGCAGGCGGATATCGACATCACGTTTCAAGAAACGTTTGTCGATTGCGGCTTGATGTATCGCCTTCTCGGTCCGACAAGCAAGGCCGAGTTTTCTGAGCCGACGGAGACCGTGTTGGATCTCTACGCCGGCGCACGCGTGACTTCACTTAGCGTTGAACTCGATCCAGCGATACTCAGTAGCGTTTCGGGAGATCGCTCCTGGGCCGATCCCATCATCGGCGCGCGCGTCGGTGTACCGCTTCGCGAGCTTGTGGACCTTCCGTTTCGACTCGTCGCGAGCGGCGACGTCGGTGGATTCGGCATCGCATCCGATTTCACGTGGTCGGCGACGGCCTACATCGCCTACGACTTCCGTCTGTTTGGAACCCCTGCGTCGGTGCTCGTCGGATATCGCGCCGTCGGTTGGGACTACACAACTGGCGAGGACAGCAACGAGTTCACGTGGGATGTCATCCAACACGGCGCCTTGTTGGGTTTCGCGCTGCGATTTTGAACGGCGAAGCGCTCTCCGCGGCGTTCCGAAGGCGCGCGTTGCGTCAGCGAACATTCTGTACGCTTGCATGCAACGTGCCGGCAAAGAAGCGCCCCAATCAAAAACCACCCACGAGCGCTGAACGCGTCAAAGATGTTTGCGTGCTCATTCGCCGCGCTCGCTCGCTGTGGGATGCGCACCGCAACGCCGCCTGCCGGGCCGAGCGCGCGAAGGCGATCGCGCTGTACGAGGCCCTCACGCCCGACGAGCGCGAGCGCGTACCTGACGTCCTGCGCGTCTGGCTCCGCTATCGCAGCGAGAAGTACTTCGGCGACCATACGACGCCTCCCGGTGGCGCGCCGCGCGCACGCTAGACGACACGGATCCACCATGCCGCATCTCCACGAACTCATCGATTTCACCGTCGCGCTCTTCATCGTGTATGAGGGGAAGGTGCTCGTGATACATCACAAGAAGCTCGACAAGTGGCTTCCGATCGGCGGGCACATCGAGCTCGACGAGGATCCCGAGCAGGCGGCGCTGCGTGAGGCGCGCGAGGAGAGCGGTCTCGAGATCGAGCTCGTGGGCGAGCGACCGCCGACGACAGGGCCGGGCACGCGCGCGCTGATCGCGCCGAGATTCCTCGACATCCACCGGATCAGCGACACGCACGAGCACATCGGCATGATCTACTTCGCGCGCGTCAAGCGCGGCACGACCACGCTCGCCACCGATGAGCACCACGACATCCGGTGGTGTTCGTCCGAGGAACTCGACGGGCTCTCGCCGCCGATGTCGGCGGCGGTGCAGTGGTACTGCCGCACGGCACTGCGCGAATTGGCGGTGCCAGCGTCGTCGACTGGGCACTGAGCCCCGCACGGAAACTGCACGAAAAACGACAAAGCGACAACCGAAGTCGTCGCTTTATCTCGTCGAAGTGGGCGATATAGGATTCGAACCTACGACCCCACGCGTGTGATGCGTGTGCTCTAGCCAGCTGAGCTAATCGCCCGACGGGTCGAGAGTATAGCAAAGGTCGCGCACGGCTCAATCGGAGGGATCATCTCTTATCGGCGCTCTCACGTACCTCGCGGGAGGGAGGTGGCTCGCGTGGGCTCTGCCGAGTGGTTGCAACTTGATTGGTCGCCACTCCTGTGCGGAGCGTGGCGGCTCAGCGCGGTGTGAAGTGCGGTGGCGAGCCGCACGTGCGTTTGCATCTCGCGCGGTTCGAGGAACACTCCAAGCGTGCGTTTCTTCCCTTCCCCAATCGATGTTTGCGCGCGATCGGCGGCCGCGGCCGTGCTCGCTGTCTCTGCGGTCGGTTGCGCCTCGCGCGCGACTGCCGTTCCTCCCACGGTTGCCTCGACGGGGCAGGCGCCGATTGCCATCTCGATTGGCACCCTTCCCGTTGCTGAACTGAGCGGTATCGCGTGGATCGGGGGCAACGAGTACTTCGCGGTCGGCGATAACGGAGTCTCTCAGCTCTGGCGGCTCGACATCGCGATCGATCCGGCAACGGGTCGCATCAACTCCGCGGCCGTGACCGGCTCGCTCGCCGTACCCGGCCTCGCATCCGATGGTGAGGGCGTTGCGTTCCTCCCAGCGCGTGGTTCGGTGGTCGTGTCGGACGAAGCGACGTCGACAATCCGCGAGTATCGCGTGGACGACGGTGCGCTGCTCGGTGCACTGACCGTTCCTTCGATCTATTCCACGTCGAATCTGCGTTCGAACCTCGGGCTCGAGTCACTCGGCGCGAAGGAGGGCGAGGTTTGGACCGCGAACGAGGAGGCACTCGTCTCAGACGGTCCGATTTCGACGACATCCACTGGAACACTCGTCCGCATCCAACGCTTCTCGACGACGTTCGCGCCCGCTGGTCAGTGGGCATATCGCACGGATCCGATCTCGGCGCTCACGCCGCTGGTCGATGCGGAACGGAGCGGCGTCGTTGAAGTGCTTCCACTCGGCGGAACGCGGGCGCTCGTGCTTGAGCGCGAATTTGGAGGATCGTTCATTCCCGACTTCCGTTCGCGGATCTACTTCATCGATACGGCAGGTGAGGACGATGTTTCCGCGCGCACATCGCTTGCGAAGGCTGGATTCGAGTCGCTCGCGAAGTCACTGCTTTGGGAGGGAAACTTCGCTCTTGCGAACTTCGAGGGCATGACGATCGGTCCTGAACTCGCGGACGGTTGTCGTTCGCTTTTCCTCATCTCTGACAATGGCGGCGGTATCGACCAGCGAATCCTTGCGCTGAGGATCTGCGGACTCGGTACATGCAGCGCGGACATCGACGGAAGCGGCGCGGTCGATGGCGTCGACCTCGCGTCGATGCTCGGGTTCTGGGGCGCTGCCGGATCTGCCGCGGATCTCGACGGCGACGGCCTCGTCGGCGGTGGCGATCTTGCGGTGCTGCTCAGCGCATGGGGCGCGTGCGGGCTGCAGTAGCAACCACGCGCCATCGGATCGACTCTCGGCAGTCGCCCTGCGCCGTGTTCGGCAGTTGATGGATCTCATCCGTTCGCGTGCAATGGAGCGATGCGCGCGCGAGCCGGACTTCTCTCTCAACTGTTCGGCACGCTCATCCTCGCGGTGCTGGTCGGCGGCTGCGCAAGCACGCATCCGCCGCCGCGCGCACCGGAGAAGCCCCTCAACATCGTCCTCCTCTACGCCGACGACTGGCGCCACGACACGCTCGGTTGCGCGGGAAACCCGGTGGTGAAGACGCCGCGGCTCGACGCGCTCGCCGCCGACGGCGTGCGGTTCACGAAGAACTCCGTGACCACCGCGATCTGCGGCGTGAGCCGCGCGACGCTCCTCACCGGCCAGTGGATGTCGCGCCATGGGAACCGTGCGTTCGCGATGTTCACAACGCCGTGGGCGGAGACCTTCCCCGCGCAACTCCGCGCGCATGGCTACTGGGTCGGCCACATCGGCAAGTGGCACAACGGCAAGTTCCCGGCGGAAGAGTACGACTCGCCGACCTCGGCGCTTGCGAACGGCACGCATTGGATTGAGCAGCCAGGGATCACGCAATCTGACGGCACGCGCATCCATGTCACCGAGAAGAACGAGCGCGACGCGATCGACTTTCTGCGCGCGCGACCGAACGACAAACCGTTTTGCTTGACGGTTGCGTTCTTTGCGACGCACGCAGAGGACGGAAACAAAGCGCAGTACCTGCCGCAGCCCGAGAGCATGTCGCTCTATCGCGATGTCGCGATTCCGGTGCCCGCCACCGCGACCGACTCGGCGTTCCGCGCACTGCCGCCGTTTCTCGCGAATGACCGGAACGAAGGCCGCAACCGATGGAAGTGGCGCTTCGATACCCCCGAGCGCTATCAGGAGTCGATGAAGAACTACTACCGCCTCGCGACCGAGGTCGACACGACCTGCGGGCGCGTGATCGACGAGTTGCGCGCACAAGGTGAACTCGATCGCACGCTCGTGATCTTCACCACCGACAATGGCTACTTCCATGGCGAGCACGGACTCGCCGACAAGTGGTACCCGTACGAGGAGTCGATCCGCGTGCCGCTGATCGTGTGGGATCCGCGGATGCGCGCAGCGAGACACGGGACGACCTGCGACGCACGCACGCTCAACGTCGATCTCGCGCCGACGATTCTCGCCGCCGCGCGCATCACGCCACCCGCAGGGATGCAGGGCCGTGACATCGCGCCGCTGTATCTCGACGCGCAACCGCCGTCGTGGCGCACGGAGTTCTTCTACGAGCATCCAATGCTGACGAGCCGCGACTTCATCCCCGCGTCGGAAGCCGTCGTGTGCGACGACGGCCTGCGCCAGTGGAAGTACATCCTCTGGCCTGACTGGATCGGCGACTCGCGCAGCGAACAACTTTTTGATCTGACGCAGGATCCAGGTGAGGAACGCGATCTTGCCCGCGTTCCCGCGTCTGCGACGAAGCTCGTGGAGATGCGTGCCGCACTCGTGCGACTTCGCGCAGAGGCGCGTTGAGACGAGCGTGTCGTCGTCGAGCCCGCGCTGCAGAGGGCGCACAACTCTTCTACATTGACGTGATGCCCAAGCGTTCCTCCTCTTCATCCGTCAAGTCGTCCTCACGCGCCGCGCGCAAGGCGCCATTGATCCCAGCCGATTTCGATCCCGACGCGGCAGCGACCGGCGATGGGCTCTTCGGTCTCACCACGACGGCTGCAGAAGCAAACCTCGTCGTGATTCCGGTGCCATTTGACGCGACGACGAGCTACCGACCTGGTACCGCTTCCGGTCCGGCGGCCGTGCTCGAGGCAAGCAAGCAAGTCGATCTCGAAGACTTGCAATACGGCGCGATTTGGCGCGCGGGCTTCGCGATGCTGCCGATTCCAAAGGAGATCGCGTTGCTCTCGAAGAAGGCGCGCGCGGCTGCGGAGCCAGTGATTGAGGCAGGTGGCGCGGAGCCGGGGAATCGCGCACACGCGAAGGCGCTTGCAGCAGTGAACGCAGCGAGCGAGAAGGTCAACACGCATGTCGCGAAGGAAGCGCGTGCGATTCTCGATCGTGGCGCGATTCCAGCGCTTTTAGGCGGCGATCATGCGAGTCCGTTCGGGCTCATTCGCGAACTTGCAGAGCGTCATCCCGGGCTTGGCATCTTGCAGATCGATGCACACGCCGACTTGCGCGATGCGTTCGAAGGCTTCCACTATTCGCATGCGAGCATCTTTCACAATGTGATGACGCGCATTCCAAAGGTCGGCAAACTTGTGCAAGTCGGTATCCGCGATTTTGGCTCGCGCGAGCGTGCATTTGTTGATCAATCGAAGGGTCGCATGGGGGGCCGCGTCGAGTGTTTCTACGATCAGCACTTGCGCGATCGTGCGTTCGCTGGCGGTGCGCGTGGTTCGTGGAATGCGATCTCGAAGGACATCGTGAAGCGATTGCCGAACGAGGTCTACATCTCGTTCGATATCGATGGTCTGACGCCGGAGCATTGCCCGAACACGGGTACGCCTGTGCCCGGCGGGCTCACGTTCCCTGAGGTTTGCCACCTACTCGAAGTGCTTGCGAAGAGCGGCAAGCGCGTCGTTGGTTTCGATCTTTGCGAAGTGGCGCCGGGTGCGCGTGGCGAAGATTGGAACGCGAATGTCGGCGCGCGTGTTTTGTACAAACTGCTGGGTTGCACCTTGAAAACGCAGGGTTTGCTGCGTTGATCTGCTCGGTTGCGTTGATCGCATGCCGCGTGAAGTGCGCGCGCGCATTCTGCCGATAGGGTCGTTATGCCGAATTCACTCGGGGACCGATTCCGCAGTGCCGCGCGCGCCTTTGCGAGCCATGAAGGCCCTGCGACGCGTCTTGCCGCAGCGCCCGGTATGTGGCGCGCAGGCTCCATGCATCGCGATTCGGTGCTCTTCATCACGCTCGATAGTTGTCGCTTTGATTCCTTTGAAGCAGTGCAGCCCGCGGCAGTTTCCTCGATCGGCCCGCTCGTTCGCGCGCAAGCGCCGAGTTACTTCACCTTCGGTTCTCACTGCGCGATGTTTGCTGGGTTCACGCCCGGCGACGGCGCGCGCCACGAGCCGTTCGTCAATCCGAAGTTTGGCAAGATCTTCCGCGTTCTTGGTGGTCCTGCGAAGTCACATGGACGTGATGCGTTCATTCTCGAAGGCGAAAGCATCGTGGACGGCTTCAATCGTCAGGGTTACCTCACCGCGGGTTCTGGCGCAGCCGGTTGGTTCGACGATCGACGCGCATCGGTGCGGCATCTCGTGCGGCACTTTCAACACTACCTCTTTGCGGGAAACTGTTGGTCGCTTGCGAAACAACTTTCATTTCTGGAACGAACGGTTGGCGGGGCATCGGGGCCAGTCTTCGCGTTTCTGAATGTGGGCGAAACGCATGTGCCGTATTGGCACGAGGGCGCTCACTGGGAGCGCGATCGAAATCCATGCGTGCCCTTCGCGACCACCAACGATGCCGAGGAATCGCGGCGTCGCCAGCACGCGTGCTTGGCGTGGGCTGACCATCAACTCGCGCCGATGATCGGTGCGTTCTCCAATGCGTCTGTGCTCGTGTGCGGCGATCACGGCGACGCGTGGGGCGAAGACGGCTTCTGGGAGCACGGCGTCGCACACCCGAAGGTCTTCGAAGTGCCGCTTGTCTACCGCCTCGCGCCGCACGTGCAGGCGCGTGTCGAGCCCTGACAGCCGGTTCGTTCGCGTCACTTCGTCGGGACCGCGATGGCACGCGCGGCGATCCACTTCGTAACACGGGCACGCGATTCTGCAGCTTTCTCCGCAGGAATCTGCGCCGCGAGACGCTTCGCGAGTTGTTCGCCGCGCGTGCGTGGATCGCCGCTACCGCTCGCAGCCGCGAGGCTCGCCCAGAAGTGCGCTTCGGGGAGGTCGCGCGCGATACCCTTCGCTTGGGCGTAGGCCAGCGCGAGATTGCACATCGCTTCGGCGCTTCCCGCGTCGGACGCACGGGTGTACCACTCGACGGCTTTCGCTTCATCGGCCGCGACTCCGCGACCGTTCGCGTACATCTCGCCGAGGTTGTTCATCGCGGGCGCGTTCTTTTTCTCAGCGGCGCGCGTGTACCAGGTGAAGGCTTCGGCATCGCTCTGCGCGACACCACGGCCGCGCGCGTACATCGAGCCAAGATTGAACATGCCTGCCGCGTTGCCCTTCTCCGCAGAGCGT
>CAIWCL010000260.1 GCA_903911205.1 uncultured bacterium | reverse complement strand
GGGGTCCCCACGAGAACACGCGAGCCGTAGAGCGCAACGCTCGTTCCGGCGCGGGCGTTGTTCACGACACTCGCCGAGGGCAATGACTCGAGCGCACTCCAACCGCCTGGAATGCGCCGAGAGACGAACGCTGCTCCGAGGCCCGACGGGGCTCCAATCACCAATTGCTCACCAGAAACTGCGACGGATGTTCCAAAGAGCGACGAGGTTGTCGGTGATGAGATCTTCTGCACCAATTCCCATGTGTCATCTTTCACGCGTTCGTAGGTGTACACCGTGCCGCGCGTCGCTTCGCCGGGCGCTCCGATGACAAGCGTTGTCCCGTCGCACGCGATCGAGGTGCCGAACTTCCAACTCGAAGTCGGTGTCCCCGGCGGAACAATCTTCCCGAGCCGACGCCAGAAACCTTCACCGTCGCGTCGCCACTGCACGACGGCGTTGACATCGATCGAACTGATGAAGAGGTCGTCACCGACGAGGCAAAGGCTGTCTGCAGGAACTTGCGGCGTGAACTCTGGGTCGTAAAGCGTTTGGCATTGAATAGGAGCATTTGGGCTCGTGAGGTCGTAGACAAACACAGCGCCGGAAAGTTGATTGGTGACATTCGCCTCTGCGATGATGAGTTGTCGATCATCCATGGCGAGCGAGACGGCCGAGGTGCTTGTCGAAGTCGCAGCCGGCGAAATGAGTTCAATCGGTGCCGAAAGTCGTCCTCGGCCGAGCCGCTCGAAGAGGTGCACTGCGCCACCGTAGTAGCCCTGCGGCCATGACCACACCGCGAGATGTCGCTCCGACAGGGCCACACTCTGACGAACTGGTGCCGCGATTCCGCCCGTGGTAGTTGCATACGGCCTCCCCAGTTGTGCCCGCGTCATCGGAATGGCGGGTTCATCCGCGCGAGCAAAGCTACAGACGGAGAGCCAAAGCAGAGTCATCACCCAACTCAAGAGCGAAGGCAATGAACGGACATTTCGTTGAAACAACGCGTGTCTCTCATGCGAGTACGGACGATGTCGACTTTGGAACGATCCGTGACGAATGGGAGTGCCCTTCGGTTGAGACGGTGAGCAGTCAGCCTCGAATTGAAAGCGTACATCGGCGGTGAGAATTGGCAAATTGTGAGAGCGCGGCGATCTGCATGTCAGCGCGGACTGACCCGCACAATCCATACTTTCACCACATCTTCCGGCGCGTCTCCCGTCCACTCTCCGCGACCGCATGCGTCCGGAATCTCCGCCATTCGTATGGCGAGTCACGTTCGACCCCGATCTCGGAAGAACGATCCGCGTGGTGCGCCCTCAGATCTTGCTTCCAAATTTTGAGCATTTCGGACGTTTGCATTTGGCTTCTCGGGCGTGGGAGTTACGTTCTTCACTCTCGGCGATCCCGAGTTGACCAAAGGCAGGTCTTGATGCACGCGTTGGGCCGGCGCAGCGTCATCCTCGTCGCGATCTCGCTTGCTGCTTCGGCGCGAGCGGATGTCGTGCATTTCACCGAGTCTGCCGCCGCGCGCGGCTTCGTCTACTCGAATCTCGAGGGCATGTTTGGTGGAACGGGGCAGTATGGCTGCGGCGTTGCGCTTTGCGATCTCGACAACGACGGCGATGACGATCTCATCGCAACCGGTGGCTCGCCGTCGATGGTGCTCTACGCGAACAACGGCGCGGGCTACTTCACAAACGTGACAGCAACCGCCGGCCTCGGTGCGCCGACAAAACCCTCGGGCCTCGTGTGCGCCGATTACGACGGCGATGGCGACCTCGACATCTTCCTCACGCGCTGGCTGCAGCCTGCAATTCTCTACCGAAACAATGGCGGTTTGAACTTCACAAACGTGACTTCCGCGGCGGGAATCACCGGTACGAGCGGCGCGGGCGCAGGCTCGAGTTTCGGCGACTTTGACGGCGACGGCGATCTCGACCTCGCGGTTGCGATGCGCACGCTCACGCTTTCCAACATGTTGCGCAATCGTTTCTTCCGCAACGAGGGAAACGGCACGTTTACCGAAATCTCCGCACAACTCGGCGTCGATGACGCAGGCGCGAGTTTCCAATGTCTCTTGCAAGATCTCGATCGCGACGGTGACTGTGACCTCTACGTCTCAAACGACAAGGGGACGCCAAGTCTTCCAAATCGCTATTTCCGAAATGAGGGTGGCGTCTTTGTCTCGGAGCTCAACAACGGCGCGTGCATCGCGATCGATTCGATGGGCGTGTACGCCGGCGACGTCGACATGAATGGATACGTCGATATTTACTGTGCGAACACAGGCGACGGCCACGCGCTGCTCTTGACCGATACCGCGCGCATCTACACCGAATCCGCAGATATCGCTGGTGTTGCAGGGCAGGCCACGGGTTGGGGCACGGTGGTGTTTGATCCAGACAACGACGCCGATCAAGACATTTTCATCGTGTCGATGCTGGACAAGCCGGACTATCTCTTCATGAACGAAGGCGGATTTCCGTTCAACGATCGTTCATCGTCGGTCGGCCTCGGCGATGGCATCGATACCTACTGCATCGCAGTCTCAGACATCGATCGCGATGGCGACCTCGACATCTTGTCGCAACCCTATCTCGCGACGCTCGACCTCTTCATCAACACCGCACCCGCTGCGAACAACGCGATCCAAATCAAGGTGCTTGGGCGCGGCAAGAACACGCATGCGGTGGGCGCGCTCGTCGATATCGAAATCGGTGGTAAGAAGATCCTGCGCGAAGTCATGGCGGGCTCGAGTTACAAGAGTCAAAGTTCATACATCGTGCATGCTGGGATTGGAACGGCCAGCGTCGCCGATCGAATCACCGTGCGATGGCCACGAGTGGGCGCATCGCGCCCGGAGCGCGTTCTCGTTGGGTACGCCGCGGGTGTCGAGTGGCCAATCGTGCCGCCCGAGTCGCTTGGTGACGCGAATCGCGATGGCAAGTGGAACGGCATCGATGCAACTGCGGCCGACGCGTGCGCGCGCACGAAGTTTGGTCCGGCGTGCGCAGTGTTTGATTTCGACGGCGATGCAGGGATCGACGGGGCTGACTTTGCGGCGTTCCGTGCACGACTTTGTGATCTCGATCGCGACGGCGTCATCGGGGCATCGGACTTGTCGCTCTTGCTCGCGGCATGGGGCACCGCGGAACCGGATCTGACCGGTGACGCGGAAGTGGGTGCCGCAGATCTCGCGATGCTGTTGGACGCGTGGTGATCGCCCGTGCCAAACGGCGCGTTCGCATTCGTCAGACAGAGCCTAGCGCCGACGGTACGGCAGGAACCCGCTCGAGTGAAGTTCACGCTTTAGGTTCCCAGAGAGCAACGGACGGAATGCCTGCGCCGGGTCGCCGTCGATCGCTCGCCATGCGGGGAACGTTCCAGTGAAGCTACCCTTGCGCACACGGTCGACGCCGGCCAGATCGGTCGGGCGCATCCGTTGGAACCCAATCAGGTCGGTCACGGTGAAATCGTGCGGGAATCCGTCGTCACACTTTGCCACCTGTAGGCCTTCACGCGCGAGCATCATCTCGCTCCGTCCGTTGCTATCGATATCGATGAAGCCGATGCCGTTCGTCGCGAGTTCAACAACGTGTGCGCGGCGAGTCTTGGCGTCGGTGAGGACGAGAATGCCGCGGTAGTCGATGCCAAGTGAACCGCCGCGCGGAGTGCCAACGAGGTGCAGGAAGTCGTTTGTGCCGTTGGCATCGAAGTCGGCCGATGCGAGCACGTGCGCGCCGCCTCGCGTGACGCGATGGGTGGCATTTGAAGTTGCCCACTCGATGTGGGCGCGTGGGTCGGGGCGACCGGACGCGTCGGGCCAGAAGACGGATGTTTCCACTTCGCCGCCGGGACGGTCCACGGCGAGAAGATACGGCCCGCCGGGAGCGATCTCGTAGACATCCGCGAACGCGTCGCACCAGAGCCACCGGGTGTTGGTGCGGTTGAGATCGTGCTCCGCAGTCCACGCCACTGAAAACGACGTCGGCCAAGTCCAGCTGGGGAGACTGGTCGGTGTTGTCGCGTTCGTCGTCGTGGTTACGACAGCGCTTTCCGGTCGCGCCTCAAGCGCGAAGTGAAGGAGCGTCGGATCGCCGTCGACGTATGTTTCGACCAACGTTCCCTGTGCGAATCGCCACTCGACGGACGCCACGGGTGCGCGCAGCACCGCAGACTCGAGCCAGTTGGGTTCTGGTGCGAAGCCGTCGAACGGCCACTGGATGGGCCACGCATGGGTTGAGGGGTCGCCGGGCGAACTGCGGCCATAGCGCGTGCCTGTGAAATCCCGGAAGTACGACTCGCGCGCCTTCGTCGCCCACAAGACGTCTTCAACGGGTGTTGGTCGAGCGGGTTCGGGTGCTGCCTCTGCTGAGCGGGGCTTGCCGCAGCCCACGAGGAACAGGGTGATGGTTGTTGCTCCAAGCAAAGCGCTCGCGTACAGAGAGCGCGGCGCGCTTCGGCTCGATACGCGAGACGGCGGGCAAGACAGCGCCGACGCGCGGTGCGCGGCGGCCCATGGGCAAGCGTTCGACATGGTCCATTCATCGGCCGGTGGCGGGGCAGTGCGTGAAAAGGACGCGAAGCGCATCCGTCGCGATGCCAACGGTCGCCGTCAGCGGCGTTGTCGCCGCCGCCGGCAGACAAGCGGTCCGGCGACGAAGAGTGAGAGCACTGCCGGTGCCGGAATCACTTCGCCGCCAAGTCGGTAGGCAAAGTTCACCGGTCGGGCCAGGAGGTTTCCAGGAATCCCAAAACCGCCGCCCGGATTCGCTTGGAAACTTGAGTTGTCGCCAATGTCAGAAATGACGACGCCAATTTGTCCGTTCGACGGCGCGGAATTCACCGCTTGCACGGTCATCCAGTAGGTACCGGCGACAAGATCGATCGACTGATCGAGCGTGAACTCCACGAGCTTTCCTGTTCCAAAATCCGCGAAGTTCGACGCCGATCCGAGCGCGCGAACAGCAAGCGCGTTCGACGAACTCGATGCAGCAGCCTGCGGCGAGGCAAAGATTCGCAGTTCGAATCCTTGGATGGCAGCGTAAGAATTGAACGCGCCGTATCCGGCGATGACCGTCGCAACGGTCTGAATGCGGGCGTTCGCACGGAGCGTGAAGTCGTCGAGCGCGGCGAGGTCAAACTGCGGTTCACCAACAAACACCTGCGACCCGTACCGATAGAAACCCTCTGGGCCGGTCGGTGGCAGATTGCTCGGCCCGCCAATCTGATCGAAGAGCAAACCCGCGACAGCAGGGCTCGCGACGAGGAGGAATGACGCGAAAATCGCGGTCGTGTGCAGTGGCGGAACTGAAACAAGCGTGGCGCGATTCTGGAGCATGCTCCAGAGAAGAGACAACGCCGAAAGAATCGTGCGCGCCGACGCGACAATTTTTACGAATCCGACCGCGTTGACATCAGAGCTTCCCGCGGTGCTCTTGTTCGATCTCTAGGCTCTCGACGCGCGCCCACTCCGCCTTCGAGAATCGAGAGTCGCGGGTCGAGCGTCGAGAGTTGAGAGTTGAGGGATCGAGGCACGCGAATCAGAGATTCCCGCGGCGGCCCTGCTCAATTTCCTTCTTTCTGAGCAGGGCGGGACGCGCCGTGCGTCAGAGATTCCCGCGGCGGCCCTGCTCAATTTCCTGCTTTCTGAGCAGGGCGGGATGCGCCGTGCGTCAGAGATTCCCGCGGCGGCCCTGCTCAATTTCCAGGCTCTCGAACAGCGCCTTGAAATTGCCCTTGCCGAAACTCTGCGACCCGCGGCGGCAGATGATTTCGAAGAAGAGCGTTGGGCGATCTTGCAGCGGCTTTGTAAAGAGCTGGAGCAAGTAGCCCTCGTCATCGGCGTCGACAAGGATGCCAAGGTCCTTCACTGCCTTATGGTCTTCCTTCACGACTTGGTGACCATGCTCGGTCAGCATCTTGTCGACACGGTTCCAGACCGTTTCGTAGTACGCGTCGGGGATGGTGAGGAAGTCGACCCCGCGACGTCGAAGTTCGGTGATTGAGTGCAATTCGTCGTCGGTGCGGAGTGCCAAGTGTTGCACGCCCGGCGTGTTGTCGTGCCAGTCGAGGTACTCCTGAATCTGGCTCTTCTTCTTGCCTTCGGCGGGCTCATTGATCGGCATCTTGATCAGATGGTTGCCGCTCGCCATGACCTTCGACATCAGCGCCGAGTACTCGGTGCCGATGTCCTTATCATCGAAGTGCTTGAACATCGCGAAGCCGAGGACCTCCTCGTACCACTTCACCCAGTGGTTCATTTTGCCTTCCTCGACGTTGCCAACCGCATGGTCAACATACTTGAGGCCGCAGGGGTTCGCCTTGTTGTACGCGTTGAGCGCGAAGTTCTCGACTTTACGGAACCCCGGCATAAACGTGCCGCCGTTCTTCACAGTGGGCAGGCCGTACGCCCCCGTGCGCGAGACAAAGGTGTGCACGGCGCGGCCATAGGTCTTGATACCTGCGAAGGTGACGGAACCGTGCTCGTCTGACCAGGTCTTTGGCTCGTATGCGCTCTCGCCACCGTTCTTGACAGCTTGCTTCCACGCCTTTTCGGCGTCGAAGACCGTGAGTGCGATGTCCTTCACGCCATCGCCGAACTGGGTGGCTTCGCGCGCCGCGATGCCATCTTTCGTCAGCGAACTTTCGAGCACGATGCGGATGTTGCCCTGTGTGAGGAGGTACATCGCACGATCGCGAGAGCCTGTCGTGAGGTCTGCGATTTGCTCGACTTGGAAGCCGAACGCACTCGCGTAGAAGAACGCCGACTGCTTCGCGTTGCCCACGTAAAAGCGCACGTGGTCGACGTCGATCAATTGCAGGGGATCGGTCGCGGTCGAAACAGAAGCGGAAGGGCTCAACGTGGTCATGACGGCGATCATACTCACGCACCCGGCGCACGCTCAAGCCGCGATGCAAGATGTTCGAGCACCCGATCTCCCAGTGAGCCCTCCAGTCAGCCCCCCAGTGAGCCCTCCAGTGAGCCCTCCAGTGAGCATTGAGTTCAGAGTTGAGCGGAGTGTCGGGGAGGGCGAGTTGCTACGCTCTCTGCATGCATTCGCCGACGTCACGCCCCGACTACGCGCCCGAGAATCGTTCGCCCAACGGCGGGAAATTTGTCGCCATCGGTGTGTTTGCTCTGCTCGTCGTCGGAGGCCTCGCAACGCTCGTTGTGGTCCTGACGCGCGGTAGTTCGGGCATCGTTCCGCCGCAGCAGCAGATTCCGAGTGCCCGCGATGTCGTGGCACCGGAGGTTGAGAACCCATCGGCGGAGAGTCTCACGCCGACCGGCCGAGACCAATCCGGAGCGAAAGACGCGGCTCAGTAGCGAAGCAGTGACTCGATGCGTAGGCCAGGCAAGTTTGCTCGGCCTTTGAGGAAGTCGAGTTCGATCAGCACGCTCGCACCGACGATCGTCGCACCCAAGCCTTCGGGGCCAATGAGTTTCGTACTCGCTGCGAGAGTTCCACCCGTCGCGAGCAGGTCATCGACGAGCAGGACTCGCATGCCGGGTTTCACTGCGTCCACATGGATATGCAATTGATCGGTGCCGTACTCAAGTGCATACTCGATCGACTTCGTGCGATAGGGAAGTTTGCCAGGCTTGCGAACCGGTACGAAACCAGCGCTCAGCGCCGTCGCGACCGCGGTGCCGAAGATGAAGCCTCGACTCTCGGGTCCAACCACGATATCGATGCGATCATTGCGAAACGGATTCGCCATCAGTTCGATCGCGAGCGCGAGTCCCGCCGGATCCGCGAGAAGCGGAGTGACGTCCTTAAAGACGATCCCCGGCTTCGGAAAATCCGGGACATCGCGGATGAGTCGGGTGAGCTGCGGTTGCATGCGCGGAAGGTAGCGGAAGCGGCCCAAGTTCGGGACGTTCGGATTACGTTGGATCGGGCCGCAACCAGGATGCGCGTCGGTATGATCGCGCCATGCCTGACGCCGGAGACCGTGCACAAAAGAAACAGACCCTCGAGATCGTCGAGCCCATCGGCAAGCGTGTTCTCATTCGCAAGGATGAGGACAAGAAGATCACGAAGGTGGGACTGCATCTCCCCGACAAGATCGAGATTCCGACCATCACGGGTCGCGTGGTGACAGTGAGCGCCGAAGTTGAGCGTGATGAGAACTACCCGATCAAACAGTACGACCGGGTGCTCTTCAATCCGAAGCACGCGATCCCCGTGGACTTTGAAGGCGACAATCGGCTCTTTGTGATTCCGGTTGAAGATGTGGTCGCCGTGTTTCGTCGGGAGCCCGGTTGACGTTGGAAGTCGAGCCTTCGACGAAGCTTCCCGATCCACTGCCGATCGTGCCGCTATCGCGCGCCGTCGATGCGGTCGTTCAGGTTCCGGGTTCGAAGAGTCTTTCGAATCGGCACCTGATTCTTGCCGCGCTCGCAGAGACTCCGACGCGGCTTCGCGGTCTTCTCGCCTGCGAGGATTGTGATCGTCTCCTCGTGGCGCTCGGCGCGCTTGGATGGGTGTTTCGAAATGATGGTGATGCGCTCCTGCTCGAGCCGCCGCGCGTGCGCACGGCGAACGATGGTGCTGCGGCGTTGCACGCGCGCGTCAACCTCGGCGACGGCGGCACGCCAACACGATTCATGATGGCGCTGGCTGCCGCGCAGCCGGCGGGGGTGTGCGACATCGACGGCAGCGCACGCATGCGCGAGCGACCTGTCGCCGAAGGAGTGGAGTTGCTTCGTGCGCTTGGTGCGCGAGTCGACTACCTCGAGGTCGACGGGCGATTGCCGCTGCGTGTCTTTGGTCGCGGAGAGGTGGGCGGTTTGCGTGGCGGCACACTCCGCGTCGGACGCACGGCGTCAAGCCAGTTTGTCAGCGCGCTCATGCTCGTCGCGCCCACGCTTCCCGAAGGCCTCGACATCGAATTCACCGAGGAACCGACCAGCGCGACCTATCTCCAGTTGTCGCTCGCAGCGCTCCAGGCGGCGGGTATTGAGGCGGAAGTGGCGTATCGACCTGTCGAGGCGACTTCTTCGGACACCGGACTCTCGCGGGTTCGCATTCGTCCTCAGCCGATCCGCGGCGGCGAAGTTTCGATCGAGCCCGACGCATCGAGCGCGGTGTATCCCGCGGCGCTCGCAGCACTCTCGCCGAAGGGCGTCGTCACGCTCGCGGAGTTGCCGCGGCGGAGCGTCCAGCCCGACGCGTTCTTCCTCGATGACCTCGCGTTGCGAGGGGCGCGTGTCGAGGAAACCGCCAACGGCCTCCGGGTGAGTGCGCGCGGGCCGTTACGCGGAATCGATAGTGACTATGCACGGGCACCGGACGCTGCAGTGATGGCGATGGTGCTCGCGGCGATGTGCGATCGGCCGAGCCGCATCACGGGGCTTGGCACGCTTCGCGTGAAGGAGTCAGACCGAATCGAAGCGGTTGCAGCGGGGCTGCGTGCGCTTGGTGGAACCGTCGAAACGGGCTCCGACTGGGTTCGAATTCACCCGCTTCCGACGCAGCCGCACGGCGGCGAGAGCTCCATGGAACGTACACCAGCGGGACACGCGGCGGCTGTCGACACGATCGTCCACACGGTCATCGATACGGTGAACGATCACCGCATCGCGATGGCATTTGCGGTGCTTGGCCTTGTTCGCCCCGGGATCGCGATCGCGAATCCTGGCTGTGTCGCCAAAAGTTGGCCTCGCTACTGGGAGATGCTCGACTTGCTCCGAGGAGCGGTTCCGGGCGAGAATGGCAACCGATGAAGAGCGCGCCGTTTTGGAAATTCGCCACCCGGCTCCTCCGCCGCAAGAAACTTGCGGTGGGGACGATCGTGTTCTCAGTCATCTCCGCGGGCGGACTCGCGGCAGGCCTCGTATCGATCGGCCCGCTTCTCAAGTTGATTCTCGCGGGCTCAGGGAACGACAACCTCCAGACAATCGTGCGCGACGCGGTGACGAAGACGTCATGGCTCGCAAGCATTGTCCCTTCGACCCTCCTGGACGCGCTCCCGACCGATCGCTTCGCGGGCGTCGCGCTCATCCTGTCAGCGCTGTGCATCCTGACGGTGTTCGGCGGCCTCGCGAACTTCGCGCATCAGTATTGTTCGACGACGCTGTCGATGCTCACCGTGGCAGAACTTCGCCTCGAAGCATTTCGACATGCGTTGCGGCTTCCGCTTGGCATCGTGGTGCGGCGCGGGCCGGCAGATATCGTGACGCGCATCGTGCGAGACACCGCTGAACTTGAGCGCGGATTTTCGGCGGTCACGAGCAAAGTGCTCGCGCAACTCACCAAAGGTCTTGCCGCGTTTGGCGCCGCGATTTGGTTCGACTGGCGACTCACCATCGTTGCGATCATCGTTGCGCCGGTCCTGGGCGGAGTGCTGCGAAAATTCGGAAAGCGCATCTCGCGCGGCAGTGGTCGCACGATGAAGGCCTACGAAGACATGCTGCGCAATTCGAACGAAGCGCTGCAAGGTTTGCGTGGAGTCAAGACGGCGACCGCTGAACGTGCGGCGCGGCGTCGATTCGGTCGCGCAAACAAAGATCTTGTGATGCAGGATCGCGCGGTGCGACTTGCGCGCGCGATTTCAAGCCCGTTGATCGAAGCCTTGGCAATCATCGCTGTCGCGGCGCTCGCGCTCCTCGCGGCACATGAAATCATCCAAGGTCGCATGCAGTTCGATCGCTTCCTGCTCGCGCTGGCATCGATTGGATTTGCGGCGGATGCGTTGCGCCCGCTGACAAGTTTGTTCAACGATATTCAAGCAGCGAGTGCGCCTGCGCAACGCGTCGCCGAACTACTCGCGATTCCCGCCGAAGGCATGCGAGAGCGCGATCTTCCGCCGCTGCCACGGCATGGCGCGTCGACGGGTGCAGCGATTGTGTTCGATCGTGTTCGCTATCGCTACGAAGGCGCCGAACGCGATGCGGTGCGTGAAGTGTCGCTTACGATTCGCCACGGTGAATTCGTCGCGATCGTTGGACCGAACGGTTGCGGCAAGACCACGCTCGCCAGCATGCTCGTGCGGCTCTTCGATCCGTGCGAGGGGTCGATCCTCATCGACAACATCGACATCCAGGCGGCGAGTCTGTCGTCGCTCCGTCGGCAAGTGGGCGTTGTCGCACAAGATCCGCTTCTCGTGCGGGGGACGATTCGCGAGAACATCGTGCTCGGCCTTGATGGCGCGACAGACGCGGAGATCGAGCGCGCGATGCGTCTTGCGCATGCGTGGCAATTCGTTGCAGCACTTCCGACAGGCCTCGAACACCAACTCGGCGAGGGCGGCACTGGACTGTCGGGTGGCCAACGGCAACGCATCGCGATCGCGCGAGCGCTGGTGCGCGATCCATCTGTACTCGTCCTCGATGAGGCGACGAGCCAAATCGATGCGGAAAGTGAAGCGCACATCGCGGCGGCCATCGACGATTTTCGCCGCGGTCGCACCGTCATTGCAATCGCGCATCGCCTCTCCACGGTTCGAACTGCCGATCGCATCGTGGTGATGGAGGATGGTGTGGTGCGCGATGTTGGAACACACGGCGAACTCCTTGGCCGCTGTGACCTCTACCAACGGCTCGTGCACACGCAGTTGGTCAGTTAAGCCGCGATCGAGTTCCTGCGCCGTGCTACATTGGCGACATGGGCCTCGCGAATTTTCTCCGCAATCTGATTGGTGCCGCGCCGCAGTCGGATGTCGACGCGTCGAGTGTGGCTGTCCGCAGTGCGGACGACGCGCGTCGCGCCGCCTGTGATGCGCGTGAACTTGTGGCGATCGCGCGCGAAGATCACGGGAAGGCGATCGCGCAGATGGAGGGCGAATTGGCGCGGCTCTCGGCGCGCGTGGAGGCGATGCCCGAGATGCGTTCGCAACTCGAGGGCTTTGTCCATTCGCTCGGCCGGACGATGACGGACGCCGCCGATCGGCTCGCGTCGGTCGACGATCGCATGCAGCGTGTCGAGAATGAATCGCGTTCCCAGACGGAAATTCTGGCGCTTTCGCGCGCGGAGCTGGATCGGCAGGGGCGTTCGGTTGCGGCGTTCGAAGCGCAGATGAAGTCACTCGACGAAGCGCTGGTTCGAATGTCGTTGGCAAGCCAACGGATTGAGTCGCTTGTTCGCGAAATGGAGGCGCGACGCGCAAGTGCGGCACGAGGCGAACGACTCACGATCGCGGCGGCCGTGATCGGGTTCCTCGCGCTCGTGATTGCGATCCTGCGCTGAGCGCTCCGCGCAAACGACGCCAACGCGCACACACATGCGCAAGTAACCACGCAAGAGACGCGCGCAACAACGCGTGAAAACCGCAACGAACGTCACCATGGCCCTCACGCCTGATCCACGTGAAAATCTCCGAGAAGTGCTGCGCGATCTCGATCCGGCGACCGCGGGTGCGAGTGGGCGTCAACGCAAATCTCGTGTGGGCTATCTCCAGCAGATGATTGCGTTCGGCGTTGTCGTAGGGCTACTTTGGCTTCTCTTCGGGCAGGGATCGCCTCTTGTCATGCGGACCACACCGAAGGCGGAACCGGTTAGCGAGAGTGCTCGGCCGTGGGTCGCCGTGAGTTCGCCTGCAATCAGCGACACGCTCTGGCATCTCGGCCTTGTCGCGCACATCGTTGGTCGCAGTCCGTATTGCGGGAAGGTTCCGAAGGCGGTGCCCGTGGTTGGCGATTTGCGCGATTTCGATGCAGAGCGACTCGCGCTCGCGAAACCGGACGTCTTCTTCGTGCAACCGCCGCTCGCAGGCGTTGACCCTGCGCTGCGGACCTTTTGCGAACAATCTGGGATTCGCCTCATTGAGCATCGCATCGACTCGTTCGCGGATACACGCGCGCTCGTCGGTGATATCGCGGAAGTGTTCGCGACGCAGCCGCGTGTCGGAGCCGATGGACTCGCAGGACGATTGGGTGAGGCAGACGCGCTCTTCGAGCAATTCGCGGATGCGACGCCACTCAGCGAGCGTCGCAGTGCGATGCCGAAGGTCTTGCTGCTTGTTTCGGCAGAGCCGTTTCTCGCAGTGGGGCGAGACAACTACCTCGACGAACTGCTTGCTGCGGAGGGATTCGAAAACGCGCTCGATCGCGACGGGTGGATTGAAATTGCTCCCGAAGCCATCGTGACGCTTCCATGCGATGCGGTGCTTGCGATCGCGGAAAGTGCCCGAGGAGCGCAGCGATGCAATGAAGCGATTCGCGCGCTTCCGTGGCCTGCTGCGCTGCCGCCGGTCGCGGTAGAGGAAGCGCCGCAGCTGTTGGCTCCGAGCCTGATCGCGCTTGCCGAGCGTTCGCGCATCCGCAAGCTTTTTGAGCGCGCGGTCCTGACGAAGCGCGAGGGGTCTCCGATGGTGCCTGCGGAGGCGTCTGCGACCGCACCCGCCGTCGAGACGACCGGATCCTCTCCAAGCGACTCGTCGGAGCAGGTTCCATGAACTCGCGTGGCTTTGTCTTGCTCGCGGCCGTGCTGTTTCTTGCCGTGTTGCTTCGGATTTTGATCGGACCGGTCTCGGGCGACGAAGGAACGCGACTTGTCTTCGCTGTTCCCTCAGCGGAGATCTTCGGGCTTCGTGTGATGTCCGTCGCGTCGGCGGCGGTGGTCGGTGCAACGCTTGGGCTCTCTGGCCTCGCGCTGCAAACGCTGCTGCGAAACCCCCTGGCATCACCCTTCGTACTTGGTATCTCAAGCGGCGCAGGGTTCGGCGTCGCGTGTGTGCTCGTGCTTGGGTACCTCTTCGCGTGGGGTCGTGTGCCGTGGGCGACCGAAACGTTGGGCGCGGTGTTCGGCGCGTCGCTCGCGCTGCTGATCGTGTCACGATTCGGTCGAGGTGGTGATGGGCACAATCCAATCACGCTCGTGCTCGCAGGTGTGATTCTCGGTTCGATTTTCAGTGCGGGTTCCGTTCTCCTTGAACACCTCGTTCCCCATGGTTTGCGCGGCGACCTTCTTTCGTGGATGTCGGGACGGCTGCCGGAGATTCCGAACGCGACTCATCTCGCGACGGTTGCGGGACTTGCCGTCATCGCTGGAACTTCGCTCGCTCGCTCCGCGCGCGCGCTCGACGTTTCGATGCTCTCTGACGATGAAGCACGCTCTTCCGGCGTCAATCTCGCGCAACTGCGAGGGAAACTCTTCTGGACAGGCGGAATTCTGGCGGGAGTCGCCGTTGCGTATGCGGGACCAATCGGTTTTGTGGGGCTTGTCGGGCCGCATCTCGCGCGCCGCGTGCTCGGTCCGCATCATGCGCTTTTGGTGCCAGGCGCGGCGCTCGCCGGCGCGACACTTCTCGTGGCGGCCGACGCCGTTCGACAAGTCATCGACCTTGGAAGCGGGCGACTTCCCGTTGGCGTGCTCACAGCGCTTGCCGGTGGTCCAGCGTTTCTTTGGCTTCTCCGGCGGGGTGCCATTCGATGAGCGTCTCTCGAAACCAAGCTTCCGCGCGGAGCGAGGCGCGACCGCTCTTGGAGGGCACGCGTCTTGCGATGCGCTACGAGTTCGTCGGCGCGCGCGATGGCTCCGATACAGAAGCGCCGTATGTACATTCGACGCCTGCGCTCGTGGAGACATCACTCGGTGTCTCGGCAGGCGAAATTGTCGCGATCGTGGGCGCAAACGGCTGCGGGAAGAGCACGCTGCTTCGGGCGCTCGCGCAAGTCGCGGTCGGTCCCGGCGTCGCTGGTGAAGTGAGGATCGATGGCCTTGCTGTCGCGCGTGAGCAAGCGGCGCGTGTGCGAGCGTTCGTGCCTCAAACGCCAGACGTCACTGCGGATTTCACGGCTCGCGAAGTTGTTCGACTTGGTCGTTTCGCGCGTGGTCGAGATGACGCAGCGGTGGATCGCGCTCTTGCAGCCGTTGGACTCTCCGCGCGTGCTCATCGCAAGGTTGACACGCTTTCTGGTGGTGAACGGCAACGCGTGGCGGTGGCGCGCGCGTTGGCGCAAGTCGATGGCGCCGAGCGGCCGGTACTCCTTCTCGATGAGCCGTTTCGTGGAATCGACCCCGGCGAGGTGGCGCGCATCGTGGCAGCGCTCGGAGCAATCGCCACTTCGGGCGCGGTCATCTTGTCGCTGCATGATCCTGGGCTTGCCCGCGTGGTCGCGACGCGCGCGATGATCATGCGCGCGGGACGCGTGCTCTTTGACGGTCCGACGCGTGAAGTGCTGACAGCGGCGACCTTAACTGAGGCGTACCAACATCCGATGGTTGAATGCGCGGATTGGCTCGCGCCTGAGATCGCGGGGAAGGGTACGATGGCAGCATGCTCAACGGTCTGATCTGGGTCGTCGTCATCTTCGTGCTCCAGGCGGTCATCGCTGGATTGGCGAAGCGTGCCCAACAGAATGCGCAGCAGAATTCGCCGCAGAATGCACAGGGAACTGGTTCGACTGCTGCAAGTAGCGGAGTCGCGTCGAAACGTGCTGGGAAAACGTCCAAGCCGCCGAAGGTTGCGGCGGGTACTTCGACGGCACGGTCGACCGCATCGATGCCAATCACGGACGGACGGGATGCCGTCCAAGCACGGCCAACCGCGGTGGAGCCGCCGATGCCGACCGTGACCCGGCCGAAGACAATCATCACTGGGAAGAAGTCCGCTTCTCCGCAGACGACAGTCACCAGGGGGGGCACCGCTGGGGTTCAGCGTCCGGGGGGCGTGAAAGGCGGCCAACCGACCGCGGCGACTCCGAAGCGATCGTCGCCACCGTCCGTTTCCGTCGGGCGAGCGGAGCCGCGCGAACTGGTCGAGGCCGAGGAAACGCGGGCTATGGCCAGTCGGGCGAAGGTCATGGCGAGCGTGGCGCGCATTCGATCGGTTGAGTCGTCGGTGGCCGCGACGCACGTTGCAGGCCTTGGGAAGCCGAGCCCATCCGGGCCGCGCGCGGGAGCAGGGGCGCCGTCTCCGTCGGGCGGCGCGTTGACGCCAAACTCGATTGCGGCGAGCCTGAGGAATCCCCAGCGGATCCGTGAGGCGATTGTGCTTTCCGAGGTGTTGGGCCCGCCGCGCGGAATGCGGTAACGCCGCGTGGGTGGCGTGCGATCCAACCTGAACCCATTTTCTCGGCCGGATCGCCCCCGGAACCCGGCGCGTTCGCGCATGATCGGTGGGGGTTGACACGCAAGTCGATGAGTTTGGTATCTTCCCGCCCCACGCGGAGACTCCGCGTTTACCCCCATGATCGATATCCGAAAGCTCAAGGAACTCGTCCGCCTGATGGTCGAAAACGACCTGACCGAACTCGATCTCCGCGATGAGCAGGAGACCGTGACGGTCAAGCGTCCGGGGCTGCATGTCCCACCACAGGTGATGGCCCCTCCCATGATGGCGCCTGTCATGCACGCTGCTCCGGCGTCAGCCGCGCCCGCTGCTGCTGCATCGGCGCCCGCCGCCGCAGCCGCAGCCGCAGCCGCACCCGCAGCCGAAAAACTGCCCTCCATCGATAGCCCGATGGTCGGAACCTTCTACGCCACCCCGGGGCCGGACAAAGCACCGTTCGTGACCGTTGGCTCCAAGATCGGCCCCGACACGACGGTTTGCCTCATCGAGGCCATGAAGATCTTCAACGAG
>CAIWCL010000259.1 GCA_903911205.1 uncultured bacterium | reverse complement strand
TTGAGCGCTCGCGACTGAGCGGCCGGTTGAAGCTTCGCTTCAAGTGGCCGCTTTCGCTCGCTCTGGCCGGCTCCCCTCGGAGTGAATCCTCGGGGGCCGAAATGAAGTCGATCACGCCAAAGGTCGCCGCCGCAGCGGCGACCGCGAAAAGAACGAGCTCTCGCGACTGAGCGGCCGGTTGAAGCTTCGCTTCAAGTGGCCGCTTTCGCTCGCTCTGGCCGGCCTCGTCGCGAGTCGTAGCTTTTGAGTAGGCGCGACGGGCTGAGATGCGGCGTGCGCGTCGTTCACGCCACTACGACCGACGCCTCGAACACGCGACCTCGGCGTACGCGCCGAACCAAAATGTCGACGCCCTGTCGACGCAACGATTGACCGCCTGTTGGCATCGCGCGAAGTTCTTTCTCAATCTCTGTCTCAAGCCATGTTGCAAAGCTCGCCGTGGAGGCCGGGAGTTTTCCACCTGTCGCGGCGGAGACTTCGCCCATCGGCGTACCGCCACCAAACATCCACGTCCCCTTCGACATCGCGTGCGCGTACTTGGGTAATCGATCGAACTCGTCGCCAAGATCGCCAAACAACTCTTCCATCATGTCTTCAAGCGTCACGAGCCCAAGCGGCTTGCCATCGTTCCCTCGAACAATTGCGATGTGCTCGTGCTCATCGATAAACACCTTCATCAGATCGGTTGCCGGGCGACCTTCATCGATGAACGTAATCGGTCGCGTGACCCCCTTGAGCGTGGGATCCGCGGGATTCGTGCTCATGAAATAGATCATCTCTTTGAAGTTGACGTAGCCTTCAATTCTCTCACGATCACCATCGAGACACACTGGGAACCGTGTATGCGCGTCGATATGCGCCGCGACGATCGCCTTCGCAAGCGATTGTGACGTCGACAGCATCACCACTTGCTCAATCGGAATCATCAGCTCGCGCACCTTTCGATTCGAAAGTCGCGCCGCGCCTTGAATCACGCGCTCTTGATGCACGTCGATGTCCTTCGTCATGCGCGCCATGGCCGCGAGCGATTGGATTTCGTCCACAGTCGCGGGTGCGTCATCGACACCTCGCTTTCGCTCAAACGGACGATTCAAGAGATGCAAGAACCACACGAACGGATCTGCGATGCGCGTTGCAATAGCCAGTGGAACAGCCATGACTGTTGCCAACTGGCGATTGAACTGAACGCCGAGCGTTTTCGGCAGAATCTCCGTGAATTGAAGCATGACGAAGGTGAACGCAATCGAGAACACCCAGATCCACTGGTCGCCATAAAGTTCGTCGAATTGCGCGCCGGCCACAGATGCGCCAATCGTGTGGGCGGTGGTATTCAAAATCAGAATGACTGCGATAGGTCGATCGATGCGCTTTTTAAAGCCACGCCAAATTTCGCCTGCACGCGGATGGCGCGATGAGAGTTCCGCAACTTGGCTCGGGGTCAAACTGAGGAGCGCTGCCTCTGCGAGGGAGCAGAGAAACGAAATTCCAAGCGCAACTGTAAGAGCGAGAATGAAGAGAGTCACGCTGCAAATATACGCGCAAAGCTGACGGCGCGACCATCCTGCTGCTTCACGTACACTGCCACACGTGCTCGAGGTTGACTTCACACCCGACGCGTTCCTCGCGCAGGAATTTGGCGGCGTTTCGCGTTGCTTCGCTGAACTTGTACGCGCACTCGACACCGCGCGATCCACGCTCGGTGTTCTTCCGCGCGTGCACGCTGCGATCCACGGCAACATGCACCTTCGTACGCTGAGTCACGAAGCCTCGCGCGGAGTTGTGCGCGGCACATGGCTTCCGATCAAAGGTGATTTTCGCACGGTGGCGATCCATATCCCGCGCCTCATCTTCGCACGTCACGTGCGTCGACATCGTCCGATGGTTGTGCACGACACGGGCTACGCGTTCACGGCGCGCGGACCATATCCATTTCCGACGATCATTACCGTGCATGACATGATTCGCGAATCGGATCCTTCGGCCATCAGTTCACGGTCGAAGGGCGATGACGAGAAACGCATCGCTATTCAACGTGCGACACGCATCGTTGTGCCGAGCATGGCGACGCGCGATGCGCTGCTGCGCCTCGAACGCGTCGATGCACATCGCATCGAAGTCATCCACCACGGCGCACGGCTTCCAAGTCCAAGCACAGTGCATCCATTCGCGAATACTCCCTATTTCCTACACGTCGGACCTCGCAAGCGATACAAAGATTTTCTTACGGCCATGCGCGCGTTCGCACGCCTGAAGCGCCAAGGCTTTGTTGGCAAGTTTGTGACGGTCTCACGCCACGCACTCAACGGCGAAGAGCGCATGTACGCAACGCACCTCGGACTTCAACGCGGCGATCTCGTGGTCGTGCGTGCCGACGATCAACGACTCGCCACGCTGTACGCACATGCCATCGCGTTTGTTTTTCCTTCACGAATGGAAGGCTTCGGCATCCCCATTCTTGAAGCGATGTCTCTTGGCTGCCCTGTGGCATGTATGCGCGCGCCAGGATGCGAAGAAACCGCCGGAGATGCAGCGCTCCTCGCCGATGTTGGAGATGAGGAAACACTCGCGAGCAATCTCGCGAGCCTCAGCAGTCATCCGATCTTGCGCAGCCAACTCGCCGAAAAGGGGCGGTCGCGTGCGTCCGCGCTCTCTTGGGAAAGTGCCGCGCGTCGGTATGCAGCACTCGTCCACTCGCTCAGGGATTCGTAAAACGAATTTTCCTCATCGCGGGCCGGAGGGGATCGAATCACTCACTCATCGCTGCCGTCGTCGGAACCAATCGGGATGGCCTGTGCAGCCTCACGCGCGTCACTGATCTCGCGTCGTTCGAGATGCAGAAGCGCGCGCTCGCGATCTGCTGCGAACTGATTGGTGTAGAGCGCGAAGTATCGACCACGACGTGCCAGCAACTCGCGGTGCGTTCCCTGCTCCACGATCCGGCCTTGTTCGATGACCACAATGAGATCCGCGCGACGGATCGTCGAAAGTCGGTGCGCAACCACAAACGAAATGCGCCCTCCACTCTCGCCGCCATGAAGAACCTCATCGACGCCCTCTTGCACGAGTCGTTCTGTTGCAGTGTCGATCGAACTCGTCGCTTCGTCCATCACCAGAATTTCCGGGTCGCGCAGCACGGCCCGCGCGAGTGCAACGAGTTGCCGCTGTCCCGTAGAGAGACGCTCGCCACCTTCTCCAACCTGCGTGTCATACGCATGCTCGAGACCCTCGATGAACGCATGCGCCCGGACGCGACGCGCGGCGGCCTCGACCTCTGCGTCGGTTGCTTCCAGACAGCCGTAGCGGATGTTCTCGCGCACGGTTCCCGCAAAGAGGTGTGCGACCTGCGGGACGATGCCGATGCGTGTGATCAGCCAATCCAATGGAAACTCGCGATAGTCGACACCATCGAGGGCGATGCGGCCAGCGCATGGTTCATAGAAGCGTGTTGCGAGTGAGACGATTGTCGACTTTCCACCTCCCGTCGAGCCGACGAGTGCGATTGTTTGCCCACGGCGCGCGACGAGAGAAAATCCGTGAAGCACGGGAACACCCTCGCGATACCAGAAGTCGACGTTTTCGAAGCGTAACTCGCTGATTCTGCCGCGCGGCGAACCAGTGTGATCAGAGGCGAGCACGCCGGGTCGATCGGCGATCGCTGGTGTGGTCGCAAGGAGGGTCGCGATTCGCTCCGCTGCGCTGGACGCGCCCAAAATGTCCGCGAAGCGCTGCGCGAGTTCTTGCACGGGTTGCGCGAAGAGCGCTGCGAATTGCATGAATGCGATCAACTCGCCCAGCGAGATTGTCTCGTCCGCGCGCACCCACTCGACCCCATGCCAAAGCACAAGCGCGGTTCCGGTCGCAGCAAGCATCGACATGAGCGGCATGTACACGCTCGACAACACGGCGCCCCGCATCGCCCAAAAATTCATCTCACGAGAGAGCGATTGGAACGCCTCGAGATTCGCCGCTTCGCGCGCCAACGTCTTTGTCGTGCGTGCGCCAAGCAGCATTTCCCCGTACGACGCAGTCATCGCGCTCGCCAAGCGACGCGCTTCGCGACCAGCGCGGAGCAAAAAACGCTGGAAAATTACGCTCGTGATCGCCATCGCCGGCACCGCCGCGAGCGCCCAGAGGGCAAGCCGTTCATTCGTCCAGAACATCGCCGTCAGCACTCCGACGAGAATCGCCGAACACCACGCGAAGTCGAGCATGACCCATGGAAGAATGCCGGAGACCTTCGAGCAAT
>CAIWCL010000258.1 GCA_903911205.1 uncultured bacterium | reverse complement strand
CGCTTGATCGTTGCGGAGGACGCGCGCGGGCCCGTCGAGATCGATGAGGACAAGGTCGATATCGCCATCGTTGTCGAGGTCCCCCGCTGCAAGCCCACGACCAACGGCGGGTTTTGCGAGGTCGCCGAGCGTTGACTCGGGTGCTTCCACGAAGAGCGGCACGGCGTTGCCACCGCGATTCATGAAGAGTTGGCCTCGCTGCGCGTAGGTCTGGCTCGGCGCGACGCGCGTGATGTCTGGCTCGAGATGGCCGTTCGCCTGCACGATGTCCTCGTGGCCGTCGAGGTCGAAATCCGCGAAGAGGAGCCCAAAGGTGAGATAGCGGCGCGTGGGCGCGCCGAAGCCATGGCCGAGCGCTTCGTCGGCGAAGGAAGGCTTGCCGAACGGCTCGCGCATGAAGTTGGAGATGTAGAGCGAGCTCGGTTCGTTCGCGAAGTTGCCGACCGCGATCGCGAGGCTCCGGTCGTTGCGCGGCCACGCGGCGTCGATCCCCATCGCGCCAGTCGCCGCACCGTCACGGTCATAGGCGAAGCCCGCCTCGACCGAGATATCCCCAAAGCGCGGCGTGCCGTCGTCGGTGGGGCCGAGGTTCCGAAGGAGGAACTTTGGCGTCTTATCGTTCGCGACCAAGATGTCCACGAGACCGTCGAGGTCGACATCGACGAAGACAAGGCCAAGCGCCTTTGCATACGGCGCGCCGGTGACTGGATTCTTCACAGCGACGCCGGACTCAGCCGTCGCGTTCCGAAAGCGACCCTGACCGTCATTCACGAGTAGCGTGAGCATCGTACCTTCGAAACCAGTCGGTGGCCCGTAGGCACGACCGATGCCATCAAGCGTGAAGTTCACGCTTCGATCGATCGTTGGCGACCAGGCAACATAGTTCGCAACGACGATATCGAGATCGCCGTCGTGATCGGCGTCGAGCATGCCCGTTGAAGTCCCCCACTCCGATTCACTCGGAATTGCTGCGTTTTCAAGGCGCATCGCACCATCAGGACCACGCTTGTTGAGAAGCAATCGGTCCTGCCCAACGCACGCGACGTAGAGATCGGTGCGGCCATCGCCGTCGACGTCGCCGACGGCGAGACCATTCGCGAAGACATCACGCACGATCGCGTCGTCGCCCGCAAGTCGCTCGAAGCGCATGTCGCCGGCGGGCTCGGTGCGGTTCAGGTAGATGCGAAGACCGCCGCGACCGGCGTCCAAGTCGCCAACAGTGGGTTCGAGCGGTTGACCCTGCGAGAAGACAATGTCGAGTCGTGCGTCTCCGTCGAGATCGACGAGCGCGACGCCACCTGCGAGGCACTCAGGCAGCAACTTGCCGCCACGCGCGCCCGATTCGTGCATGAACTCGACGCCGGCCGCACGCGCGACATCGGTGAACGGAACCTCCGCGGGCGGCGCAAGCGTGTCGGCGGGTGCCGGCGCGGGTGGCGCGACCGCTGCGCCCGATCCAGCATCCGGAACAGGCTTCTTCCGCAGTGTCAGAAACAAAGAGATCGCGATCGCGATGAATGCGACCACGCCAACGGAACGCCAAAATCCCCGCGCGACAAGCCGGTCGTCGCCGGGAGTTTCGCTTGGAACTTCTTGTTCTGGCGGAGTTTGAGATGGGTTGTTCGTCATGGAACTTTGGTCGCGATCGCTTTCGTCGCTGAATGTACCCGCACGGGAACCTCGTCATTTTCAGCAAGTTCGAGAGAGGGATCGCACACCTCTTCCTGTATACCTCGGATCCTCGCGTCGTTCGTCCGCACCCGGCACGCGCGCCACTCGACCTCACGAGCCCACCATGCTTCGAATCGCATCCCTCGCCTCGCGTCGAAACCTTTCCCGCAACCTCGCAGCGCGTTCACTCAACGTAGGCCTCTCGCTCGCCGCCGCCTCCCTCGCGGGAGGAGCCTGCCACGCCCAGTGGGCGGGCGACAGTCCATTCATCGGTGAGGTCGGATACATCGCAGGCATCGGCAGCGGTTTCTTCGGATTCACCGTCGCTGCAAGCGACCAGTTCACGGCCGTCACCGACGCGACGGCGACCGTCGGTGGAACCGCGAACGCGGGCAAGGTGTACGTCACTCGGCTCGCGGACAATGTGACGACGGAGCTGATCGATGGCGTGAGCGGCGTGACCTACTTCGGTGCCTCGCTCAGCGTCCGCGGCAATGTGCTCGTGGTGGGCACCACGTCGGGAACGGGAACCCCCGCCCCCGGAGGCAAGGCGTCGATCTTCGAGTTCGTGAACGGCGCGTGGGTCCGGACAGCAACCGTCACCCCCGCGTCGCCGCAGAACGAGGACTACTTTGGCGGCACGACCGCCATCGACCCGATCGAGTCACGGGTGTTCGTCTCGGCAGCGCTCGACAACACCGGGTTCACTGTCGACCACGGCAGCGTGTCGGTCTACGAGAAGTCTGGCGCGAATTGGATCACCACCGCCACGATCAACTCCGCTCCGATCGCCGCAAACGCGCAGTTCGGAAGCTCGCTTGCCGTCGACGGGAACCGGCTCGCAGTCGGCGCCCAGAGCGAGACCCAAGCGGGATTTGCCGCCGCGGGCGCCGCCTACATCTTCGAACTGAATGGCGGCAGTTGGGCGCAGACGGCGCGCGTCGCCTCGCCGACTCCCGCCGCCAGCGAGAACTTCGGCGCCTCGATCGCGCTTGAAGGTGACACGCTCGCTGTCGGCGCACCGAGTTCCTACTTCGCAAATCCACAAACCCCCGGAGGCGTCCACATGTACCGAAAGCTCGGCGCCTCGTGGACCCACATCGGAACCATCCGATCCGACGCACCTACATCGTTTGATCGCTTCGGTAGATCGGTCGAACTTCGCAACGGAAAGTTGATCATCGGTGGCAATTTCGGTTCGAGTGGCGCCGTCATGATGTACGAGGAAATCGGCGGCGCATGGACCCGAGTGGCGCGCGTCGCGAGCGCCTCTTCGACCGGCGCCAACGAACTGGGCACAGACCTCGCTTGGATCGATGACAACCGCTTCATCGCCGGTGCGCCCTACGCGGCGAACGGAGGCGCCGTCATCACCTTCCGCGCGTCGAGCGCCGCGAACATCGACAACTACCTGCAGATCGATGCGAACGAGATGTCGGACGCCGCGCTGGTCGCGCAGCCGAACGACCGCATCCTCCTGCGCTCGACCGCCTTCAACGGAGCCGGCACGGCGAATCTCTCGTCGAAGCCGCTGCAGCTGCGCGCCACGGAGCACGTGACGATCGGCGCCGACATGCTCGTGCGTCTCGCAGACGGCACATCGATCACCGATGAGCCGGGAACCGGCGAGCACGACCTCGTGGTCGCGGGCGAACTGGTCTCGCCGACGACGGGTACGGTGACCTTCGACGAACTCACGACCGTGACCGGCGGACAGTTCCTTCTGAACGGCGCCACGATGCTTGTGAACCGCACCTTCGCGACCACCGGCGGCCGCAGCTACCTGAAGGGACAGATCCTCGCCGAGAGCGTGTCGACCTCGGGCTCGGGCCAGCATCGCGTGGCCGGCGACGTCGACTGCTTCGCCGACTACAACAACGCGGGCACGACGATCATCCAGCGCGG
>CAIWCL010000257.1 GCA_903911205.1 uncultured bacterium | reverse complement strand
GTTCTTCATCTCGAAGTCGGGTTCCCCTGATGCGAAGGCGGAAGCTGCGCAGCGCGCGATCGCCGTCCTTGTCGTGACGTGCCCCGGCGCGCTGCTGATTGCGTACCCAACCGCCATGGTTGCGGCCTTCGCCGCAGCCGCACGACTTGGTGTGATGATCAAGCAGACGCGCACATTGGAGTCTGCCGCCGACGTTGACACCGTTGTCATGGACAAGACGGGTACGCTCACCACCGGCAAATTCGCCGTGAGTCGGCTCGCGCCCGCAGAGGGCGTCGACGGCGCCGCGCTTCTTCAGGCAGCCGCCGACGCGGAACAATCGTCGAACCACCCGCTCGCGAAGTCGATCCTCGAAACCGCCGAGCGCGCACGCATCGCGCCGCAGGCTCTTGTGGCCTATCGCGAAGTCCACGGACGCGGGGTTGCGGCCACGACCGCAACGGGCGAAATCTTCGCTGGTCGCGGCGCATGGATCATTGAATTGAACCCTTCCCTCGCCGCCGAAGTGCGCGCAGTGGAATCGAAGATCGAAGGCATGTCGGGCGTGCACGTGCTGCAAGGCGGCCGCTACCTCGGGGCAGTTGGTCTTGAAGACAAGTTGCGCCGGAACGCGGGTGAAGTCGTCTCGAAACTGCGCGAGTTGGGTGTGCGTCGCGTCGCGATCTTCACCGGCGACCGACTCGCGGTCGCCACGCGCGTCGGTCAAGCAGTCGGCGTGGATTCGATCGAAGCGGAATGCCTCCCCGAAGAAAAGCACGAGGAACTCAAGTACCTCATCCGCAAGGGACACCGCACGCTCGTCGTCGGCGACGGTATCAACGACGGTCCGATCCTCGCGACCGCCGATGTCGGTGTGGCCATGGGTCTCTCCGGCTCTGACATCGCGACGAACAGTGCCGGTGTCGCGCTGATGAACGACGACCTCCGGAACATTCCGTTCCTCCTGGAAATCGCGCGCAAGGCGAAGTCGGTGATCGCACTCAATATCACCGTGTCGATCTTGCTCGCGATCGTTGGCCTGGCACTCGCGGCGACCGGAAGCCTCGACATCTGGGTTGGCCCCTTCTATCAGGCTGCCGCATACATCTTCGTCATTGCGAATTCACTGCGGCTCGTTCGATTTGGCGAGGAGTTTGCCGCGACCGAAGAAGTCCGACGTCAACTTGAGGCTGATGTCGCCGCGAAGCCTTCGCGAAAGCTCGCGAGCGCGTAAGTCGCCGCGCCGACGAGAGACACCAAACGAGAGACACCAAACTTGATTCAAACGCCGCACGCCGACAAACGTGCGGCGTTTGCTACATTCCCGCGCATGTCGCAGTACGCACAGATTCAATCGCTCCTCGGCGCCGACGCCGATTCGCTCCTCATGCACCAGGCCAAAGTCTCGAAGGACATGATTCATGTTCCGTCGCCGACGTTCGTCGACAACGTGTTCGGACCGACGGACCGAAGCCCGCAAGTGCTTCGCAGCCTGCAAGCGATGTACGGACACGGACGTCTTGGCCACACGGGCTATCTTTCGATTCTTCCCGTCGATCAGGGCATTGAGCACTCGGCTGGCGCGAGCTTCGCGAAGAATCCGATCTACTTCGACGGCGAGAACATCGTGAAACTCGCGATGGAAGGTGGCTGCAATGCGGTCGCGACCACGTTTGGTGCCTTGGCGAGCGTGTCGCGAAAGTACGCGCACCGTATTCCGTTCCTCGTCAAGATCAATCACAACGAACTCATGACCTATCCGAACAAGTTCGACCAGATCATGTTCGGCTCTGTGCGAGAGGCTTGGAATCTCGGAGCGGTTGCCGTCGGTGCCACGATTTACTTCGGAAGCGACAATTCCACGCGACAAATCGTTGAAGTCGCGCGAGCCTTCGAAGAAGCGCACTCGCTTGGCATGGCGACGGTGCTCTGGTGCTATCTTCGCAACAACTCGTTTAAGACCGGCGGCAAGGACTATCACGTCGCTGCCGACTTGACCGGCCAAGCCAATCACTTGGGTGTCACGATCAAGGCGGACATCATCAAGCAGAAGTTGCCAGAGCTGAACGGCGGCTTCACTGCGCTCAACGCTGGTGATTCGAGTTACGGCAAACTCGACAAGCGCATGTACACCGACCTCGCGACGGACCACCCGATCGACCTTTGCCGCTACCAAGTGCTGAACTGCTACTGCGGTCGCGCAGGTCTGATCAATTCCGGCGGCGCGAGCGGCTCGAATGATCTTGCGGAGGCCGTCAAGACCGCGGTTATCAACAAGCGCGCGGGTGGCATGGGACTGATCTCAGGTCGAAAGGCCTTCCAGAAACCCATGGCTGAAGGCGTTCAGTTGCTCCACGCGATTCAAGACGTGTACCTCTGCCGCGACGTGAGCATCGCCTAACCTCCCGGCAGACAACGAGCCGTGAAGGTACTCCTTGCCATGTCTGGTGGCGTCGACAGTTCCGTCGCCGCTGCGCTGCTCCAACAGGCCGGCCACGAAGTGGTCGGCTGTTTCATGCGACTTGGAAGCCCGGGCGAAGCACTCGAAACCCCCATTGCTGAAGATGCACCAACGTGTCGACTCGATGCGAGCGCTTCGCCGAACACCTCAAAGGGTGCACGCATCGGCCATCAAGGATGTTGTTCGATTAACGATGCGGCCGATGCGCGGCTTGTGTCCGCGAAGCTCGGAGTCCCCTTCTACGTCGTCAATTTTCGCAACGACTTCGGCCGCATCATCTCCTACTTCGAAGAGGAGTATCACGCAGGTCGAACACCAAATCCATGCGTGCGCTGCAACGATTGGCTGAAGTTCGGGAAACTCAGGCAGTACGCCGAGCAACTCGGCTGCGATGCCGTGGCCACCGGGCACTACGCGCGTGTTGCAACAACGGCCGAAGGACCGCGCATTCGTCGCGGCCTCGATCGCGCGAAAGACCAGTCGTATGTCTTGTTCGGCATCGGACCGCAGGCTTTGGCGCGCATGATGTTGCCGATTGGCGAAATGGAAAAGCCAGCGGTGCGCGAACTCGCGCGTGAGTTTGGACTTCCTGTCTTCGACAAGCCCGATTCACAAGAGATCTGTTTCGTGCCCGATGACTATGCAGACTTTCTCGCGCGACGAGCGCCGGAACGCTTCACCGAAGGCGCGATCGTCGACGAGGCGGGTCGCGAACTGGGCCGGCATGACGGGCACCAGCGGTTCACCGTTGGGCAGCGCAAGGGGCTGCGCGTGGCCGCGTCGATTCCGCTCTACGTTCTTCGAAAAGACCCAGTGCGTAACGAAGTTGTCGTTGGCCCGCGTGCGTCGCTCGAAGTGTCGGGCGTCGAAGCGACGGATGTGACGTGGTATGCCGACGCATCCACGCGCGAGGCGGGCGAAGAGATCACGTGCACTGCGCAAGTGCGCGCGCACGGCGTGCCAATTCCCGCACGCGCGCGCTGGAATGACGGGATTTTGCGCGTCCAATTCGATCGACCTGAATCAGGCGTGGCGCCCGGACAAGCGGTCGTCTGTTACGACGACCAAGAGCGAATTCTCGGTGGCGGCTGGATTCGCGCGACGTTGGACCAAGGCGACCGCGGTATCGTGCCCGCGTGATTTACGCTGGGATCGATGAATCAGGCTACGGCCCGCTGCTTGGACCACTGTGCGTCGGCGCGTCGGCGTTTCGCATCCCCGATGAACTCGTGGCGAGTGCGGACGCGAGTGCAACCGGCGCACCCGATCCACAATCGTTCGATCTGTGGAAGTTGCTCGAGCGCGGTGTTTGTCGCAAGCCGAAGGACACGCGTCGACGCATCGCCATTGCCGACAGCAAGAAACTGAAGAGTCATGGCAAGCAGCCGCTCATTCATCTCGAGCGTGGTGTGCTTGCCTTCGTGCCGGGAGGCCCGCACGTCGATGATGCCGCGCTTTTCCAAACGCTCGGCGTCGTGGCGCGCGTTGGCAGCGGCACACCATGGCACGCCTCTGCGCTGCCACTCCCAACGGCGCAAACTGCTGATGGCGTTGCCATCGCGCGAAATCTCGTCGCGCGCGCACTTGACCAACACTCCATCGCGATCGAGCGGCTCTCGGTCGCGATCCTCGACCCGGAGGACTTCAACGCGCTTTACGCGCGGCTCCGCAACAAGTCGCACGTCAACATGTCGCTCGTCTTCAACGCGCTCCGAACCATCGACGAACTTCGCGACGGTGACCGCGCATTCGTTGCGATCGACCGACAGGGTGGTCGGAGTTCCTACCGCGCCGAACTTGAGGCCCACGTTGCGCAGGGTGAACCCGTGCGCGTCTTGCATGAGGACGACGAACGATCGGCCTATGAGGTCGGAGAGGGTCTTTTTGTCAGTTTTGAAGTCGCAGCCGAGGAACGCCACCTTCCGGTCGCCCTCGCCTCTATGGCCGCGAAATACGTGCGCGAACTGTCGATGGAGCGCCTGAACGCCTACTTCGCGGGTTTCCTACCGGACCTGCTCCCCACCGCCGGTTACGTCGAAGACGGCCGCCGTTACCTCGCCGAGGTCAAGCCCATTCTGGCTCGGGAGGGGATTCCAGAATCCGCGTTCGTTCGGGTCGTGTGAAGGGCTCGCCGGACGGTCCCGGTTGCGGAACCACTTGTTCGTTCTGCCGTTGCATTCGTCGGGATGCCTCTCTACACTCTCCGACTCGGCCGAATTCCGGCCGTTTTGGAATTGCACTGCGTGTCCCACGACTCCGACCCAACCCCGGCCGTCGACGAGCCAACCAATGAACCCTGCGCATGTCTGCGCGTTGGTTCGTCGCCGCGCGACTGGTTGAGGTAGACCGCGCTCGCCCCCGCGGGAGTTCGAATCGAAGCCCGCCTTTCCTACTCGTTCACAATCAACCCGACTTCAACGCCGCGAGAACGGCGTCCAGTCATTCCCCCACCGCCGCGCCCGTCGGCTCGGCACTTCTTCAGGAAATCGTCATGGCTACTGATCTCACAAAGGTCCGCAACATCGGTATCTGCGCTCACATCGACGCAGGTAAGACCACCGTCTCTGAGCGCATTCTCTTCTACACCGGCCGCAACTACAAGATCGGCGAAGTGCACGAAGGTATGGCCACGATGGACTTCCTCCAGGAAGAACAAGAGCGCGGCATCACCATTCAGTCGGCCGCGACGACTTGCCCGTGGGAGAAGGACGACGTCAAGTACAAGATCAACCTGATCGATACCCCGGGCCACGTCGACTTCACCATCGAAGTCGAGCGTTCGCTGCGCGTTCTCGACGGAGCATGCGCCGTGTTTGACGGCAAGGAAGGCGTCGAAGCGCAGTCCGAAACCGTGTGGCGTCAGGCCGACCGTTACGGCGTGCCTCGTCTCTGCTTCATCAACAAGATGGACAAGATGGGCGCTGACTGGGATTACTCCTTCGCGTCGATCCGCTCGCGCCTCGGCGCCAACGGCATCGCGATCCAGCTCCCGATCGGCAAGGGCAACGATTTCACGGGCGTCATCGACCTCGTCGAAATGAAGGCAATTCGCTTCTCGACAGAAGATCAGGGCGGCACGCTGACCTACGAAGAGATCCCAGCAGATCTTCTGGAAAAGGCCGAGTACTACCGCGCCGAACTCATCGAGAAGGTTTCTGAAGTCGACGACGACATGATGGAGTTGTTCCTCACGGATCCATCAAAGATCACCAACGAGCACATCAAGGCCGGCCTCCGTAAGGGCACCATCGCCATCAAGTGCTTCCCTGTCCTCTGCGGCGCAGCGCTCAAGAACATCGGCGTTCAGAAGATCCTCGACGCTGCGATCGACTACTTGCCGAATCCGACCGAGCGTCCCGACACCAAGGGCGTCAACCCAGACGACGTCAATCAGGCGATGACTCGTCCGCACGACCCAACCGCGCCATTCTCCGCGCTCGTGTTCAAGGTTGTTTCGGATACCCACGGCGACCTCACCTACATCCGCGTCTACTCGGGCAAGCTCGATAAGGGCACCCGCGTGCTCAACCCGGGCAACGGCAAGCGCGAGAACGTCAGCCGCATCTTCGAAATGCACGCGAACAACCGCAACGCACTCGAAGAAGTGGACGCAGGCAACATCGTCGCCGTCGTTGGTCTCAAGAACTCCTACACCGGCGACACGATCTGCGATCCAGAGAATCCGATCATCCTCGAGCGTATGACCTTCCCTGAGCCGGTCATCTCGATGGCGATCGAGCCGATCACCGCCGACGACAAGAAGAAGCTCGGCGACGCGCTCACCACGATCCGTCGTGAAGACCCGTCGTTCCGTTCGAACTACAACGACGAAACCGGCGAAACGATCATCGCAGGCATGGGTGAGCTTCACCTTGAAATCATCAAGAACAAGCTCACGCGCGACATGAAGATCGGCGTCAACGTCGGCAAGCCACGCGTTTCGTACCGCGAAACGATCACGGGCCAAGCCAACGAAGTCCGTGGTCTCTTCAAGAAGCAGTCCGGTGGTCGTGGTCAGTTCGGTGACGCTGTCGTCACCGTCATGCCGATCACGCCGGAAGAGGCGGAAGCAGCAGAACTGAAGATGAAGGACGGCGTTGTGTTCGAAGACAAGATCTCGGGCGGCGTTGTTCCGCGCGAGTTCATCCCGTCGATCGAATACGGCGTGCGTCAAGCAGCGGCTTCGGGCGTTCTTGGCGGCTACCCCGTCATCAACGTGCGCGTCCAACTGGTCTTCGGTTCGTACCACGACGTTGACTCGAGCCAGGTCGCCTTCGAACAGGCGGGCATGCTCGCCTTCCGCGAAGCGGTCATGAAGGCGAAGCCAGCGCTCCTCGAGCCGATCATGAAGCTCGTGGTCACCACGCCGGACGAATTCTTCGGCAACGTGTCGGGCGACATCGCATCCCGCCGTGGTCAGATCACCGACCAAGAGATGCGTGGTAACGCGCGTCTTCTCACCTGCGAAGTGCCGCTGTCCGAACTCTTCGGCTACACCACGGCCCTCCGCTCGATGACCCAAGGTCGCGCGACCAGCTCGATGGAGCCGCTCACCTACCGCGTCATGCCAGAGAAGCTCAAGGACGCTGTCCTCAAGAAGTGATCTTGAGGTGATCTCGAGGCGAGTCGACCCCGAACGGAGCGCGCTGTGCGGCGCGTGAAAGACACGGGAATCCACTCGGGAATCCACTCGGGAATCCACTCGGGAATCCATGCAACAACACGAAGCGCCCCTGCCTCATGGCGGGGGCGCTTTCGCTTGAAGGCGGGGGCGCTTTCGCTTGAAGGCGGGGGCGCTTTCGCTTGAAGGCGGGGGCGCTTTCGCTTGAAGGCG
>CAIWCL010000256.1 GCA_903911205.1 uncultured bacterium | reverse complement strand
TTCTTCATAAGCCATGGTGCCACGACCGCGGGACAAATCCCAAGATCGACTTCGGGGTAGCCGAGTTTCGCTTCCGCGTGCGTCACCGCGAAATCGCAGACAACCATCAGCCCGCATCCGCCGCCGATCGCGGCGCCCTGCACGCGCGCGATCGTTGGAATCGGGAGCCGTCGAATCGCGCGCGAGGCCCGCGACAGTGCGCGCAGCATTTCGCCCATCGCGATCGGATCGTCCGCAACCGCCTTCAAATCCATTCCCGCGCAGAAGCTGCGGCCTTCGCCACCGAGGATGAGGACGCGTGCGGCGGAATCCCGCGCGACCGCATCGATTGCTGCGCCAAGTTCCGCGATCAGTTCGCGCGAAAGCGCGTTCCGTGCCTCAGGGCGCGCGAGTTCGACGGTGTGGATGCCGGTGTGAAGACCTTGGGCAACGCGATGTTTGACGAGCATGCGCGGGAGCGTATCAATCGCGCGGCACGTTATCTTTCCGCCATGCTTCCCTACGAAGTCCGCAACGGCGTCCACGTCCTCTTCCTCCAGCCGAATCCCGAGAAGCCGCGCGGCGGCGTGGTTGTGCTTGACGCATGGTTGATCGGCGAGATCAAGGCGACGCTCGCGGCGATTGCCGCCGAGAAGCCGAAGGGCTTCGTGCTTGCGAGCGCGTCGCAGCGCGTGTTCGTGGCGGGCGCGGATCTTGCGGAAATCGATGCGCTTGATGACGCGGGCCTTGACGCGTATCTGCGCGCGGGCGCGGAAGCGTTTGCGATGATTCCGGCGCTCGGCTGCCCAAGCGCGGCCGCGATCCACGGCGCGACGCTCGGCGGCGGCCTCGAAATTGCGATGCATTGCGACGCGCTCGTTGCGGCGATGCCCGCGGAAGGCGGAAAGCCGTGGCAGGTGGGGTTGCCCGAGGCTGGTCTCTCTATCTGCCCAGGCTGGGGCGGCACGCAGATGCTGCCCGCGCGCATCCTGCCTGCACTGGCGATTGAGCGCACGGCGACTGGCCAAACATGGGCGTGCGGCGAAGCGCCGACGTGCCTCTTCGATGTGCGTGCCGACGCTGGTAGCGGTGCCGAGGGCGCGATCGCCGCGGCGATTGCGTGGGTGATGGCGCAGGACACGTCGACGGGTTGCTTCGTGTCTATGCATGCGCCGCGCCGCGCGATTTCGCCGAGGAACGCGGCGGCGATCACGCCCGTCTGCGACGAACTTGCCTTGACCGCGGGCGCGACCAAGCACGGCGCTGCGTGTCTCGACGCGGTCCGCGTTGGCCTCGCGCAAGGTTGGGATGCCGCGGTCGCGTGCGAACGCGCGCACCTCGTTGCGCTGCGCCACACGCCCGAAGCGCGCGCGAAGCTCGACGCATTCCTGAAGAAGTAAGTGCGAAGTCGGAGCCCGCGACGAGGCAGGTCGCGCCGGATCGCCCCGGATCGCACTGAATCACACGGAACGCGCGCGAAACTGCCGCCTACGGACATGCACCCCATGCGCCAAGGACTTCCGCGAGATCGATCGCATCGACGATGCCGTCGCGATTGACGTCGGCGTTGGCCTTGCCGGTCGGCGCGTTGCCCCACGAATTCAGCACTGCCGCGAGATCGACTGCGTCGACGGTGCCGTTACCGGAGATGTCGGCGGAGCAACCGCACGCCGTTCCCGCTTCGCAGCAGTCGGGGATGTTGTTCGCGTTCGTGTCTTCAAGTTCGCCTGCGCGGATCTGGCCGTAGTCAACGACGCCGTCGGCGTTGCAGTCGGCGGACCATTCGATGATGGCACGTTGCAGGGTCGAATTGCCGTTGCCAGTCCACACGAGCCCCGCTGTCGGTCCGGAACCCCACATCATGAGATACTGTGGAAGTTCGATCTGAATTTGAAGCGTGTACGGCCAATACACGGTGGGTTCGCCGGTCACCCATTGAAACGCCGACTTTCCGGCGGGCTTGAACGCACCGAGCGCAGGCCATGTGTCGCCAGTGAGAATCTGGCCAGTTGGGAACGCGACACTGCGCACGAACACATGCTCGGCGGCGGATGTCACGGTCGCGAGGTGTCCGCCGATGGCGACGTACTGATCTTGCCTCGTTACAAACGCATCGAAGCCAGGTCGATTGTCATCGGCATACCAATGCCCATTCCCGCCATCCTCCACGCGCCACTGGACGGCGTCCTGCGCAAGCGCGCTCGACCCCACTGCGACCGCGCTGGCAACCGACAACCGCGACAACAACTGCTTCATCTCTGGTGACTCCGCGTGAGCATGTGTGGCACCCGCGGGGGACATCGCCGCGGCCTGCGCCGAAGCGGGGGATCCGACACGCACGACTTCATGCGCGGCGAACGCTGAAATCGCGAGAAACAACGCGCTCGCCGCGAGAGCTTGCGGCCTTCTCGGACGAGCCGCAGGATCGGCGAGGTCGAGGATCCGCGCGGCAGAGCGTTGGTTGAGCGAAGGGGTCACGCTGGATGGGTATCCGCAAGTTGCCACGCTGTGCGGCACGACTCTCGCATCGTCTTACGCTCTCCCTCATGCTCTCCCTCATGCTCTCCCTCAGGCCCCCTCAAGCTCCTGAACCAGTTCCGGCAGATCCACTGTGACGATCTGCCACAGAACACCAGGGTCGATGTCGTCATACGCGTGAATGAGCCGATTGCGCGTTTCCTTGATGGCGCGCCACGGTACGGCGGGAAATCGCGCGCGCGATTCGTCGTCGACGCGCGTCGATGCCTCGCCGACGAGTTCGACCAATCGTGTGAGCGCAAGAAAGAGCGTTCGATCGGTCTCGAGCACGCTCCGCGGCTTCGCGAAAGTGAGTTCGACAGCTTCGGCCGCAAAATCTCGCATTTGGCGAAGCGCGACGGCCGGATCACGCCGCGTCATAGATCACCCTCGCCTGTCTCAGCACCTCGTCGCGGAAGTGCTCGCTCAGCATTTCCTCGGTGTTCACATCGACCCGGCGGCCGAAAACCGCGGCCAGCTCGTCGCTGAGCGTGAAAAACGCGAATCCCGGCGTCCGTCCGGGTAGAAAGTCGAGGAGGACATCAACATCGCTGCGCGTGAGATCGAAGTCCGGCCGAGTGGCCGAGCCGTAGATGCGCACGCGACGGACACCATGCTCGGTGCAGAAGCGCCGAAGCCGCTCGATGTCGCATGGAATCGGGCTTGCATCCATGGAGGAAACTCTAGCACGATCGTGGTTGTAGATCCGTTTGCACGACCTCTTCTTCACCTACAACGTCTTCACCTACAACGTCTTCACCTACAACGGCTTCACCTACAACGGCTTCACCTACAACGGCTTCACCTACAGCACGCCCCGCACGCGCGCGATCTCATCATCGAGTTCGGCCTCGGGTACGCCTTCCTCGCGCAGTACTTCGGCAAGCACCGCGCGCACACGCTGCGCAACCAAGCGTGTGGCGCCAGCGCATTGCTGCGGTGTGCGACCAACTTCACCAGCGAATGCCGCGTACGGCTGTCCATCGATCGCGTGGCGACGGAAAATCTCAAACTCGTCCGCGCGACCTTCATCGAGCAACGCTGCCTCTACACGCGCGGTCGCCTCACGCACGACGGCGAGCGCCCACGCGCGCTCGAAATCTTCTTCCGCAGCACTCGCTGTACCGGCGCGTAGGTCAAGCTCTTCGGCTGCAACAGTCGCGCCGCGCGCAGCCGCCCGCGCACGATCCCGCGCGATGCCCTGACCGTAGAACAACATGCCATTCATCAACCAACGGCGAAAGCGCATGCCGCTTCGCGGCCACGCGCGCAGATAGTTTGCGTCCGAGAGCCGAGCTGCGAAAAACCCGTGGACCAATTCCGCTGGCTCGCCAAGTCGCGCGAGACTCGACCCCTTCACGAACACTTCGAGCGGTGCCGCATAGCGCTCCATGACATGCAAACGCGCTTTTGCCGCGTTGTGCGCGTGTTTCGCCGCATTCGCAACATCGGCGCGCTGCGTATCGGACATGCAGCGATCGTCGATCAGGATCGTTTCGAGCCACGTCGCGTGCGTTGTTGGAAATGCCGACCGATCCGACATGACAGTTCGACCCCTTCAAACTCAACTCCCAAAAATCTCAACTCCCAAAATGTCAAATCCCAGAATCCCAAATCGACGCGAGCGCGATACTTACAGCCAACAACGCCGTAGAGGATGCCTTCCCGCGTCGGGCAACCTATCATGGGCACCTTTCCTCGGCGCGCGGTTCGCCGGATCGATCGAGCGGAAATGCTCGATCGTGTCGTTTCCATCACTTTCGCAGCACTGCGAAATCGCAAGCACCTGACGAGAACCCACATGTCGAACGCAAACCTCGCCAAGGACCTGAAGAACGTTTCCGAGAAGGATCGCAAGCAGATCGAGCAAGCACAAGAAATGCTTGGCCCCGATCCGTCGACGATGGGTCTCATCAAGAACGTCTTCTGGGGCAACTTCCGCGAGGAGCTTGCGTTCCCATACCCGACGGTTTCGGCCGAAGAGACGGCAAAGTGCGACCAACTCCTCGCCGCGCTCGACCACTACCTGAAGACCGAGCACCCATCGATTGAGATCGATCAGAAGCAAGAGATCCCGCAGTGGGTCATCCAGAAGCTCTTCGATCTCGGCGTGTTGGGCATGACGATCCCAACGCAATTCGGCGGTCTCGGCCTTGGCATCACGAGCTACAACCGCGTGCTTGAGCGACTCGGTCGTTCGTGCGGTTCGACGGCCGTGCTCGTGTCGGCGCACCAGTCGATCGGCTGCAAGGCCGTCATGCTCTTCGGCAACGACGA
>CAIWCL010000255.1 GCA_903911205.1 uncultured bacterium | reverse complement strand
GAATGCTACGAGCCGCTGCAAGCGCGCCTCGCGCAAATGGCGGAAGAACGCGGAACGCGCGGCAACCTGCTGTTTTTCCTCTCGGTTGCCGAGAGTTTGTACGAGCCGATCATTGAGCGTATCGATGAAGCTGGTCTGGTCGTCGAAGGCAAGCGTTGGTGTTCGATCGACCCCGCCGCGAAGAGTTGGCAGCGCATCATCGTCGAGAAGCCATTCGGCCACGATTCCGTGAGTGCGTCGAGCCTCAATCGCTGTCTCGGCCGCGCGTTTGAGGAAGAGTCGATCTATCGCATCGATCACTATCTTGGCAAGGAACTTGTGCAGTCGATGCTCGTGTTGCGCTTTGCGAACTCGATCTTCGAGCCGATTTGGAATCAGCAGTACATCGATCATGTGCAGATCACGGCTGCGGAGACGGTGTCTGTTGGGCAACGCACCGCGTTCTACGATCAAACGGGCGCGATCCGCGACATGATCCAGTCGCACCTCTTCCAGATCCTCGCATTTGTCGCGATGGAGCCTCCGAGCTTGTACACGCCGGAAAACGTGCGACAAGAGAAGATCAAGATCATCGATGCGATTGCGATTCCATCCGCGGATGAAGTCGCGTCGCACTGTGCGCTCGGCCAGTTTGCGGCCGATGGCAAAGATGGTGCGTTGAAGGAAGGCGCGTACCACGAACTTGCGGGCGTCGCGCCTGGCTCGACAACCGAAACCTACGCCGCGATCAAAGTGCACTTCGACAACTGGCGTTGGGCGGGCACGCCGTTCTACATTCGTTCGGGCAAGAAACTTGCAGCGAAAAAGACTGAAGTCGTCGTCCAGTTCAAGCCGCCCGCGGCGAATCTCTTCCGCAAAGTTGCGGGATTCGGCGGCGAAGCGCCCAATCGCCTCGTCATCGAGATCGCGCCGAAAGAGCGCTTCAATCTGCGATTTGAAGTCAAGGTGCCCGGCTTCGGTCTGCGGGGCGCGAATGTCGACATGCAACTCGATTACGCCGATCGCTTCAAGGCCGATCCTGTGGAGGCATACGGTCCGCTGATCGTCGACGCGATGCGTGGCGATCAAACGCTCTTTAAGCACCGCATCGAGGTTGAAGGCGCTTGGAATGCCGTGATGCCATTCCTCGATGAGCGTTCATCGATTGCGCGCGCTGGGATCCACGCGAACTACGCGTGCGGCTCGTGGGGGCCGCAGTCTGCCGACGAATTGCTCGCGCGCGACGGACGCGCGTGGCGGAACGAGTCGTGACCGCGCGGCGCGTGACGCACACGCGCCGTCTCGCGCGGCTTGCGCTGGCGGCGATCGCCGTCGGTGCGCCGCTCTCGCTCGCGATGGCGATGCTGTCGGCGCGCGATCTCCAGCGCTACCCCGCGATGCCCGGCTCGGGGCTCATCGGCGGCGGCGGATACGAGGAAGACACGCTCGACTGGATCTGGCGCACGTTCGCGCCGCAGGCATGGCACGCGTGGGGCGACGGCTCTGGGTACGACACTCCGACGCGCGCCGACGCGCACGATGTCGGCGTGCTCGTGCATGCGTCGAGCGGTGAAGGCGGCGGTTGGTTCGCGCACGCGGTCGCGGGCTCCGGCTTTTACGACATCGTGTGGGTCACGCGCTTCGACGTCGTGACACAGAGGGCGATGGGCGATCCCGTCGACGACGTGCTTCCTTCGTGGGAAGTCGATGAACGCGTGGCGGCGGGCGAGATTCCCGTGACCACCGCGCCTGCGTGGGTTCCCGCCGATCTTCCTCGCGTGTGCGAGGGGTTCCTTCCGGGACACAGTGCGGAGGTCGGGCGATTCTTCCGCGCCGTCGAGGTTCCCGAGAGCAACTGGATGCAGGGACGTGTGGAGAACGAGGACGCGCAGCGACTTGCCCTCGACGCGAAGCACGACGCGAAGCACGTCGTCGGCACGCGGCGCATCGACGAGGCGCGCGTATTCGGCTGGCCGTTCCGCGCATTTGTCGTGCGCGGCGCGCTCATCGAGCGCACCGTCTACGAGGACGAGGGCGAGCATGGTCTCTCCGACGTCTCGTGCGTCGTCATCTGGTGGACCGATGGTCTCGGCATCGACCCATGGTGGGGTTCGGACCTCGGGCATCCGCTTTCACACGAGATCGACAGCCTTCCCGCGAAGGGGCTGCCGTGGCGCCCGCTTTGGTTGCCGCTTCTTGGAAACGCGCTTGTCCTCGGCATGCCGCTCGTCGCGCTGTTCGTGCTCGCGAAGGCCGGTGTCCGCAGCGCGGTCGCGCGGATCCGCGGCGATCGAACCCGCTGCCCGTCCTGCGGCTACGCGCGCACGGGGCTTTCCGCGGACGCGCGATGTCCCGAGTGCGGCCAGCCGCCCGCGAAGACGTCACGGCGGCCCTGATCCGCGCCTTCAACCACCGCGACCGCGCGCTTCGGAAGGACCCTCGCCCTCGGGTACGCTGTGCGCGATGAGCGACGGTGGAACCTACGAATTGGCCGATGATTTGCCCGAAACTCCGCGACTTCCGGGGCAAGTTGTGCTCGTGGATCATGTCGACGAGGCACTTGATGCCATCGGCACCGACATCATGATGCAGGCGAAGGCCTGCGTCCGTCAGTTCGGCGACTTCCACCTCGCGCTCTCGGGCGGCTCGACGCCGATGCCGCTCTACGAGCGCATGATGATCGACCCGCGCTTCCGCGAGATGCCGTGGCGACGCACGCATCTTTGGATCGTCGATGAGCGCTGCGTGCCGTTCGAACACGAGAAGTCGAACTTCGGACAGATCCGCGAGATCATCTGCGAGCACTCCGACATCCCTTCGTCGCAGGTGCATCCGATGCATGCGTACGAGGCCGATGGCGACGTGCGCTACGAGGCGGAACTGCGCGAGGTGCTCGGTTGGCGCGAGAAGGGCCACGACCGCCTCGACTTCGTGCTGCTTGGGATGGGCGACGACGGACACACCGCGAGCCTCTTCCCACGCAGCGACGCGCTGGCGGTGGTCGATCGATTCGCATGCTTCAACCGCGGCCCTGCGGTCACGCCGCCTGATCGACTGACGATGACCTACACGCTGTTGAATGGCGCGCGCTTCATTGGTGCACTTGTCGTTGGTGCGAAGAAGGCGCCCATGATCTCGCGCATCGCTGGCGGCGCCGATTCGCCGCATGAGATTCCGATCAAAGGAATCGTGCCGATCGGCGGCGAGTTCCGCTGGTATCTCGACGCGGCTGCGGCGCGTTGGCCGTGATACGACTTGGGCACTTTCACGAACGCGCACGCCGCGAGATTGCAGCCGCCTTCGCCTTCGCTTTCGAGTCGCCACCCAACGCATCGCGGAGAAAGCGCGACCGCGTATCTTCATCGCCACAACTCACGAAACACGCGGTACGCGCGCGCGTGATGCCGACGTAAAACAAGCGTCGCTCGCTTTCAATCGCGGGGCTGCGGCCGAGAGTCGATGATTTTGCGCGTTTGTCGAAGCAGCCCGATTCTTCGTCGCCCGGAAGCGGCATCCAGCCTTCGTCGCATTCGGGAATGAAGACATAGTCCCACTCCAAGCCTTTCACGCGATGAATCGTTGTCACGCGAATGCAGTCGGTGGCCGCGCGGCCTTGCGTGGTGTCGACCGAAGCGAGGCGCGCGTCAAGATCTGCAAGTGAGCATCCCGCAGCGCGTGCGAAATCTTCCAGCACTTCAAACGCGCGCAAGCACTCTGCGACACTGGCTTCGCTTCGGTGCGCGGAGAGTGCCTTGTCGAAATCGATTTCATCGCGCAGGATGCGTATCGCGCGTGCTGCACCTTGTTCGGCGCCGTCGCGTCGCGCGGCCTTTGAAAGTGCTGTGCCGAGCGACTTCAACTCGATGCGCGCGCCGCCGTGGAAGCCCGCCATCTTGTGCAAGTCGTCGTCAAAGCAGAGGTCGCCGAGCGTGAGGCCTTCGCGCACGGCGTCTTTCAAAATAAAATCAATGCCCTTGCGCGAAAGCCCACGAAATGGACGGTTGAGAATGCGAGCGGCGTTTTGTGCAAGTGTCTCGTCGATCGGGGTTCGGAGCGTGCGTACTGCGCGCGCGTAGGCGAGGAGGAGCGAGAGCGACGGATCCTCGGCGAATACCGCGTGCTCGTCCATCACGAAGGGAATTCCCGCTGCGAGCATGCGCCATTCGAACGCGAGGAGTTGCGCCCACGAGCGTCCGAGGACGACGATGTCAGAGGCGGGCGTGCCCTTCGCGATCAGATCCTTCATACGCTCAACCAATGGGTCGAGCGCGGCGGGAGATTTGCCCGAGGCTGAGATCGCGACCAGTTGCGACTTCTGTTGAGCGTCGGCGGCGATGATGCGTTTCGCAACACGCCCGGCGCCTGGCGCAATCGCGCGTTCGGCGGCGGCTGCAAGTTCCGGACCAAAGCGGAAACTCGTTGAAAGCGTAAACGCGTGGTGCGGATGTGCGGTGAAGCGCTTTGCGAATTCGCCGCGAATGAACGCACTGCGAGCGCCGCGCCACTCGTGGATTGTCTGGTCGTCGTCGCCAACGACTGTCACACGCGCGCGCGTACCTGCGAGCAACTCAAGCAGTCGGAATTGCGCGTGATCTGCATCTTGAAACTCATCGACGATGAGATGCTCAAAGCGATTTGCAAGCCCGTGACGAGCGTCGTCTGACTCGAGCGCGCGTACGGCATCGACGACGAGATCATCGAAGGTGCGAAAGCCTTTAGAATGACGCAGCTTTTCGAAGCGCGCATAGACGGCGACGAGAAACTCATCTTCTGCGTGGCCCGCATCCTTCGGAGCAACCAACATCGACTTCCATTCGCGAATGGCTTCGAGGCATGACTCGGCGTCGCGGCCATCGTCTTCTTCAGGATGCTCGTTGCGATCTGCGAACTCCTCGCGAATCGCGTCGCCAAGTGTGCGCAGGACTTCGCCTGATTCCACAACAAGTGGCATACGCGCAAGAGCGCCAGTGGACTCGAGATGCCGAACGATTCCGTACGCGAGTGCGTGCCACGTTTGCACACGAAGTTCTGTCGTGGGCACGCCCAACGCAGCGAGCCGCTGCTCAAAAGAGCGCTGTGCAGCCTTGTTGAACATCACGGCGCGCATGTGTGCGGGCTTGACGCCGCGCGCGGCAAGTTCCGCAAGCCGATGCACCATCGTGGTTGTTTTGCCACTTCCAGCGACAGCTAGGACCGTGAGATGCGCGTCACCTGGCGCGTTGACAACAGCGCGCTGCTCGTCCGTGAGTTTCGTGTCAGCGAGCGGCGTCTGCATGCGTGGTGCACGCGGCATCATTCGTCGTCACCGTCGATCTCGAGTTCGGCACCGATGTCAGCGTCCATGTTGCCGTTGGGATTTGCGGAAGCACCACGCAGCGCGCGGAGATAGTCCTCAAGAATCGCGCACGCGGCGAGCGCGTCGCGCAGCGCTTTCTTCTCGCCATGCGTGCGACCCGTGCGGGCCAGACGTTCTTCGGCGGCGAAACTCGAGAGTCGCTCGTCTTGAAACGCGATCTCGACGCGCGGGAATCGTGGTAAATGCGCTGCGAGTTCCGCAGCAAACTCGCGCACAAGTTTGGCGCGCGGACCCTCTGATCCGTCCATGTTGTAAGGAAGCCCAATCACGATGCGATTCGGCCCAAACTCGTCGATCACTTTGAGTGACGCCTTGACCTGCACGGCGCGCGATGATGCTTCGGCCACAAAGAGCGGCTGGACAATGCCAACCACATCATCGCCGGATGCAAAGCCAGTTCGTTTATCACCGAGATCAATTGCGAGATAGCGCATGATGGATGGCTATCGCCACTCCTCCGGGACGCGCTCTGCGAGTGCCTTCACGCGTTCCACTTCGCCGCGAGGGCAAACAAGTGTCGCGTCTTTCGAATGAACGATGACAAGATCAGCGCATCCGACTGTTGCCACGAGATGCGACGGATCATCGGAAATCACGGTCATCCCGCTGCTTCCGAGATCACACCAATGCGCGTTGGAACGATTGCCCGCATCATCGGCCGCAACGGTTTCTGCGAAGCTCGTCCAACTTCCAACATCAAGCCACACGAGTCCTTCGAGTGGAAGTACGCAGACACTTCCGCGCGCGGCTTCTGGTTCCATCACGGCGACATCAATCGAGCGTTTCGGAAGCGTTGGATAGACGCGTGCGAATGTCGCATCGCGCGTAGGCGTGTCGTATGCCGCGGCGATCTCGGCAAGCCCCGCTGCGCATGTTGGATCATGTCGCGCGATCGCATCGCACATCGTGGCGGCTGCAAACACGAACATGCCGGAATTCCACGCGAAATGGCCTTGCGCGAGATACTGCTCCGCGCGTGCGCGATCTGGCTTCTCGTGAAAGCGCGCGACGGCGTAGGCGTTCGAGCCCGCATCAATGGCCGCGCCACGCTCGATGTAACCGTAGCCCGTGGCTGCATGCGTGGGTGCGATACCGAACGTGGCGATTTTTGTACGGTCTGATTCGACCACGCGGAACGCATCATGAAGTCGTGCGCGAAAGACATCGGCTGGTTCGATGATGTGATCGGCGGTCAGAATCGCAACAATCGCGCGCGGATCGCGCGCGGCTAGGACAGACGCCACGAGGCCAACTGCAGCAAGCGTGTCGCGCCCCATTGGTTCGCCAAGAAAGTTCTCATCAGTGAGATTCGCAAGCGCAGCCCGAATCGGCGCGCGGAACGATTCCGTTGCGCACACGACGCGCTGCGTTTCAGGGATCGTGCCATCAACGCGATGCCACGCAAGTTCAAGAAGTGAAAGTCCACCAGCGACAGGAATCAACTGTTTGGGCCGTGAGCGGCGCGAGAAGGGCCAAAGCCGTGTGCCACTTCCGCCAGCAATCACCGCAGAATATCGGTGTGCGTGCGTTTCGGGCGCAGGATGCGAACTCGCGTTCATGACGACACTCCTCTCGAGCGAAGCGTGCGCGTCACGATTTCTTCCGCCGCGAGTTCAAGACCGCTCGCCTGCGCGGCAGCAATCACGCGCTCGATCTTTTCTCGAGCCTGTGCGCGCGGCTCGCCGAGCGCGACAAGCACTTCTTCAGCATCTGCGGCAGGGCCACTTGGTACCAGAGGGGTAACGACCGCTGACACTGCAGCCGCTGCGCGACGTGCAGCGGTGGGATCCTTGAGGAACGCGTCGAGCTTTCCTTTGAGTTCGACGATCGTGCTTTCCGCGGTGCGCTTCCCGATTTCGGGAAGTGTCGCGAGAAACTTCGCGTCGCCGCCGGCAATAGCCTCTGCCATGCGCGCATGCGACACCTGCATCGCGCGCAGTGCTTTGCGATTACCGATCCCTTTGACGGTCGTGAGCAGTTCGAAGAACGCGCGTTGTTCGCGCGAATTGAAACCAATCAAGCGCGGGATGAAATGCGATCCTTGGCCTTGACTCTCGAAATAATGGAGCGTGAAGAGGCGCACTTTCGCGCCCACTTTCATCGCAAGTTCGCCCGTGTCGCACGCGGGAACGAGCACTTCGTGAACGATGCTGTCGGCGACGCGCACCTCCGCAACGCCGTCGGTGACATCTTCCAGAACGCCTTCAATCCGCGTGATCATGGGCGCATCCTACGACGGGACAGCGCTTCGCATACTCACACGCTTGCGTTGGTTCCGAGGTACGCGCGCAAGTTGCGATCCACAAGCGCGCGATCGGCGCTTTCAGGGGGCGCATCGTTGATCGGCCATCCCGTTGCCTCACGCAAGAGCGCAAAGATGCGGTCGGAAGTGTCCTTCGCGTGACCGTTTGGACCGGGCTCGACCACAGCGAGCACGCGAATGGTTGGACGGGTCGGCGTGAGCAGCGCCGCATACGCTGAGTCGCAGGTCTTTCCGGGATCGATCATGCAGACGACAACGGGCGCGCGCGTTCTGGAGAGGATGAGCCGCAAACCTCCCGAAAACGGCCGCAATTGCCGAGCCGGCCGTTCGATGGCGCCCTCGGGGAAAATCCCGAGAATTCCGCCGGCGGAAACGTGCGCGATGGCGGTTTTCAGGGCCGCCGCGTCGCGCGCATCGAAACAGACCGGGATGACGCGTTGACAACGCCAGAGCGGAAGAAGCGAGGGCAGCATCATTTCCGCACTCATCATCCATCGAATCCAATGGGGCATGAGTGTTTGAATAGCAACGGGATCGAGGCCCGCAACGTGGTTGGAAACCACGACGAGGCCCTCAGGCCCGACACCTTTGGGAATACGTTCAACACCCTCGATCCGCGCGCGATGAAAGTAGCGCATGTAGAGAGTCGTTCCGAAACGCATCCAGCCAATGATGGCGTTGCCGCGAACACTCCAGTTCCCAATCGCTCGTGCGGCGAGCACGAGGAGCGGTGGCAAGAGAACGAACGTCGTCAGGAGGAGTGCCGCCGCAAGGCCGGGTCCTAGCGGACTTTCCGCGAGGAGGTGGGGAGATTGCGTGGAAATAGACATCGCGTGATCCAGTCGACTGTTGGCTCCAAGGGGCACCGTCGCCGCTCACTTCATCGCTGTCAACTGAAGGGCGTTTTGGTCGCCGCGAACAGGGAGCGTTTCGGGTATGCTCGTACGGATTTTGCGCGGAGCCCGGCGACGGTCTTCCGGCAGAATCGCCGCCCGCTCGCCCGCCGTTTCGCCAATCCACCGCTACCGCATTCTTGACCCGCGCCCGGACCACCGGTCGCAGGGGGACGGTCCAACAGACCGACGACGCCCATGCCTCGCCGCGACGACATCCACACGATCCTCATCATTGGTTCTGGCCCCATCGTGATTGGTCAGGGCTGTGAGTTCGATTACTCCGGCACGCAGGCGTGCAAGAGTTTGCGCGAAGAGGGCTATCGCATCGTGCTGGTGAATTCGAATCCAGCGACGATTATGACCGATCCCGCGTTCAGCGATCGCACCTACATCGAGCCGATCACCGCCGAAGCGGTGGAAAAGATCATCATTCGCGAGAAGGAACTCGGCACGCCAATCGATGCGCTGCTGCCGACGCTCGGCGGTCAAACTGCGCTGAATTGCGCGTGCAAGTTGTTCGATGACGGCATCCTGCAAAAGCACGGCGTAGAGATGATTGGTGCTGATCGACGCGTCATTCATCGCGCGGAAGATCGCGAAGTGTTCCGACAGATCGTCGAGGGTCTCGGGCTTCGTCAGCCGAAGGCGAAGACGGTCACGAATCTCGACGATGCACGCGCATTTCTCGAGGAAATCGGCCTTCCCGCGATCATTCGTCCAGCGTTCACGCTCGGCGGAACTGGCGGCGGTATCGCCTACAACCGCGAGGAGTTTGACGACATCATTCGCCGCGGACTTGCCGCAAGCATGATCGGCCAGGTGCTCATCGACCAATCGGTGCTCGGTTGGAAGGAGTACGAACTCGAAGTCGTGCGTGATGGTCGCGACAACTGCATCATCGTGTGCGGTATCGAGAACATCGATGCGATGGGCGTACACACCGGCGACTCTGTCACGGTTGCGCCGATCATGACGCTCACCGATAAGGAATATCAACGCATGCGCGACGCGGCATTCGCGATCATGCGCGCCGTTGGCGTGAATTGCGGTGGTTCGAACGTGCAGTTTGGCGTCGATCCCAAGACGGGCGAGATGGTTGTGATCGAAATGAATCCGCGCGTCTCGCGCAGTTCAGCGCTCGCGTCGAAGGCGACAGGCTTCCCGATTGCGAAAATCGCGGCGAAACTCGCTGTTGGTTACACGCTCGATGAATTACGCAACGACATCACGGGTTCGACGAGTGCGTGCTTTGAGCCGTCGATTGATTACGTCGTGGTGAAGATTCCGCGCTGGACCTTCGAGAAATTCCCTGAGGCCGACGAGACACTGACGACGCAAATGAAGTCGGTTGGCGAAGCGATGTCGATTGGACGAACGTTCAAAGAAGCGTTCCAAAAGGCCATTCGCTCGATGGAAGTGAAGCGCTTCGGTTTTGGCCTCGACCGCAACGACAAGTGGCTCACCGCGCAGCGCGCGACGGCGGCAGATCTCGCGAAAGGCTTGCAAGTTGCCGATCGTTCTGCCGCGGAGTGGCCGATTCCGGAAGACAAGCTCACACGCAAACTCGCGGTTCCTTCGCAGGGGCGTCTCTACTACGTGCGCTACGCGCTCAAGATGGGCTGGAGCATCGAGCGCGTGCACGAACTCTCGAAGATAGACCCATGGTTCCTCGCGGAATTCGCCCAACTCGTGCGCTTCGAAGAGACGCTTTGCTCGTTCAAGCGGCTTGAAGATCTCCCGCGCGAAACACTCTTCGAAGCGAAGAGTCTCGGCTATTCCGACGCGCAGTTGGCGAATCTCTATCTCGGACGCATTGCACCTGAGACGATTCTCACGGTTCGCACGCATCGAAAGAAGCTCGGCATTGAGCCGGTGTACAAACTCGTCGACACCTGTGCAGCTGAGTTTGAAGCGGTCACGCCGTACTACTACTCGACGTACGAAGCGCCCTTTACGCGCGACGGAAAGCCGGTGGTGGACGATGAGATTCGCGTGACCGATCGCGAAAAGATCGTCATCCTCGGCGGCGGACCGAACCGCATCGGGCAAGGCATCGAGTTCGACTACTGCTGCTGCCAGGCTGCGTTTGCCGCGGAAAACATGGGCTTCGAGAGTGTGATGATCAACTCGAACCCGGAGACCGTGTCGACCGATTACGACACCAGCGACCTTCTCTTCTTCGAACCGCTCACGCTCGAAGACGTGCTCAATGTGATTGAACGGCTCAACGGCGGTGGCGTTGAACGCGTCGATCGTTCGGGCAAAGTTGTTGGCGCGATTGTGCAGTTTGGCGGGCAAACGCCGCTGAATCTCGCGCATGGCCTCTCGCAGGCGGGCGTGCCGCTCGTCGGAACCGGGCTCGATTCCATCGACCTCGCGGAAGATCGCGATCGATTCAAAGCGTTGCTCGAAGAGATGGGATTGAAGCAGCCACCGAGTGGCATCGCGCGGTCGCTTGAAGAAGCGATTGCGTGCGCGAATTCCATCGGTTACCCCGTGCTTGTGCGGCCGAGTTACGTGCTTGGCGGCCGCGGCATGGAGATTTGCTCCGATGAATCTGCGCTGCGCACCTACATGACGACGGCCGTCAACGTGAGCGATCTTGCAAATGCGCCGGTCCTCATCGATTGCTTCTTGAACGACGCAACCGAAGTCGACGTCGATGTTGTCGCCGATTACGAGCCGAGCGAGGGAACACGCGCGTCGATGCTTGCTCACGACGCAGACGCACCGCGCGCTGTTGTGTGCGGCGTGATGGAGCACATCGAAGAAGCGGGTATTCACTCGGGCGATTCGACCTGCATCGTTCCGCCGTTCTCGCTCGCGCCGAAGCTCGTCGCGGAGATTCGCACGACGGCCATGCGCCTCGCCGAGCGCTTGCGCGTGCGTGGCTTGATGAACGTCCAGTTCGCGGTGAAAGATGGCGACGTCTACATCCTCGAAGTGAATCCGCGCGCATCGCGCACGTCGCCGTTTGTGGGCAAAGCAAAGGGCGTGGCGTGGCCGTTTATTGCGGCGCAAGTGATGATGGGCCGTTCACTCACGCGACTCGGCACGAAGGAGATTCCGGATACGGGCTTCTACGCCGTCAAAGAGTCGGTTTTCCCGTTTGCGAAGTTCCTCGGCGTCGATGTGGTACTTGGGCCTGAAATGCGTTCAACCGGCGAAGTCATGGGCGCCGATCGTTCGCTGCCGATTGCGTTCGCCAAGGCGCAAATGGCGGCGGGTGTCAAACTCCCGACGTCTGGCAACGTCTTCCTCTCAGTGCGCGACGGCGATAAGGATGAGGCGATCGAAATCGCGCGCGGCCTGAAGTCGATGGGCTTTGAGGTTTACACCTCGCGCGGCACCGCGGCGTTCCTCAAGACATATTCCGTCGAGACGAAGTCGGTGCATAAGTTGAGCGAAGGAGCGCGCCCGACCGTGCTCGACCTGATCGCCAACGGCGAGATCCACCTCATCATCAACACCCCAACCCGCAAGGGTGCGAAGACCGACGAAGGTCGGATTCGTGCGACGGCGGTGCGCGCGGGCGTTCCGATGATTACGACGATGTCGGCTGCCAAGGCGACGGTCGATGCGATCGCAGCACTCCGCGCAGGCGCGTGGAATGTCACCGCAATCCAAGATTACTTCCCCCACCTCGCGCGACCGAAGGCGGAGCGTCGGGCGGCAGAACTCGTTGGAAACTGACTTCGGGGAGAGTGAAGGAAGCTGACGGGGTGTTGCGGCTCGGTCAACGAACTTGGCGGCCGGCAGCGCTCGCGGTGCGTCGCTCTTCCAAGCACAGTTCCACTCTGCATCGTTTGTGCCTGCGACTCCCCGCGTCACTCCCCGCACGCATCCGCGAG
>CAIWCL010000254.1 GCA_903911205.1 uncultured bacterium | reverse complement strand
GCTGGGCGACGCCTTTCGCAATGCTCACAGAGCGCGGTGGCGTGGCTCGCCGCACGTGGCATGCGCACGGTCATTGTCGGCAGCGAAGGCGTGGAGAGCGCGCTTCCGTTTCTTCAAACTGCGTCGGTGCCAGTCATTTTGAATGGCGTGCATCGGCTTCCCAGCCAGCGTCATGCGCCGACCGATACCGCGTACTCGCTTCCGAAGAAGCTCGCAGACGCTGGAATCCTCTTCTCCATCACAACCGGCGATGAACCCGCGCACGAGCGCAACCTTCCGCATCATGCGGCAACTGCGGCAGCATTCGGTCTCGACCCCGAGGCGGCACTGCGCGCCGTGACCGCCAACCCCTGCACGATCGCCGGCATTGCCTCGCGCTACGGCACGGTCGAGCCACTCAAAAGCGCGACCATCATCGTGACGCGCGGTCATCCACTCGAACTCACGAGTGATGTCGCCGCTGCATGGATCGATGGTCGATCCATCGACCTCACGAGCCACCAAAGTCAGATGAAGCGGAAGTACGAAACGAAACTGGAGCGAGCGCAGAACTCGGAGAGCAAGACTCCGTCCGCAGCGCCTGTGCCAGAGCCCGAAACGAAACGCTGAACGAGCCTCAGCTGAGGCCACACGCGCTTGACGCAGCGACTACCACGCGATGCGGCCCGTCGATTCGATCACACTGCCATTGCGCGCGGCAAGCGTTGCGGTGACCTCGATGACGGAACCAATCGCCGGTTCGCGCGTGTATCGTGGCTCGAGCCGCAAGACGTACATCGCAAGGGTCTCATCGAAGTGCTTCAACTGTTGTCTCTCCGTCAAGAGGGACACGTCGAACGCGCAATGCTCGGGATCGGCGCCCGGTGCGCGCAAGACGACGCGCAAGTCACCCGCCATGCGTGCGGGAAGGCCGGCGTCATCGAGCGCGTCGAACCGGAGATCGAGGATCGCAACGCCTGGTGCTGGGCGGCTGATTTGCGAGAGCCCGGTGAGCACGAGTTTCGTCGCACGATGCTCGGCTAGTGGATCGACTGACATCGAAGTCACGATTGCCGTTTGCATGGATGCGGGCGGCTGTTGTCCCTGCCCCGACGTCTCCGAGGGGGTCGTCGGCCTCGCCATGCTCGGATCGCGGAGCGGTTTCTCACAACCAACGGCGAGCGAACCGGCGGTCACGACCGCCAACGCGGCAAGAATGCACCCACGTTGCGGTCTGTCGGGAGCCGAACATGCTCTGAGGGGTGTCCACACGGGGATGGGCATGGCGAGAGGGTACGCGCGTTTTGCAGCCGTTTCGCGTCAGCAGCCGATCTTCTCGACATGCGACCGACCTTCTCTGTGACTGACGTTCCAGCTCCCTCGACGCGCACCCTCCCCCGATTCCTGCGTGCTGCGACCATCGCCGGCGCCGTTTTCGCGACCCTCGCCGCGTGTGAGTCGACGCCGTCGGGCCGCCCTTCGTCCTCGAAATCACAGCGCGAACAGCGCGAGCCCGTGAAAAAGTCACCGGCCCAGTGGTCGATGATGGATGAAGAGACCGGCGAAGAAGTGGTCTTCGAATTCGAGATGGATGACGACGATGCGTCGGGCGACGATGGTCAGCGCCCAAATCGTGCGTCGAAGCGGATGATCCGGCGCGAAATCATCGTGGAAGGCAAGCCACTTCCGCCGGGCATGATCCCGCCAGGCGCATCAGTGTTTGGTCCCACAGCGACGGCGATGCCCGTGATGGGAATGCCTGCAATGGCAACAACCGCATCGGCGCCGATGCCCACTGCTGGTTCGCACCCTCCGCCAGTCATGCTTGGTGTCCGAATGCGCGAGGTCGACCCCGTCTTGGCGACGCATCTTGGGCTCAATCCGCGAAAGTGCTCGGTGCTTGAAGACGTGTCTGAAGAGCTCAGTGGCCACGGCGGCGGGCTTCGTGATCACGACATCATCACCTCGGTCGACGGCTCGGATGATGCCAGCCCGTCGCACATCCGCCGTGTACTGCGGTCCAAAAAGCCGGGCGACACCATCACCTTCGGCGGAATTCGTGGCGGCGACGCGACCTTCGACGCAACCGTCACCCTGGAGCCGTTCGACCACGGAAAGTTGCTTTCGGTCACACCGGCCCGTGTGGGTGGTTGAGACCCGTGTTGATCGGTGGGACGCGAGACCTCCGACGCCCCGTGCGGCGGACCCCCACCGCCGCCCCCAAATGAATCCACCGAACCCGCGCACCCGGCGCGGGTTTTTCTTACCTGCGGTGCTCGTCCGACAGAATCAAGTGCGTCGGTATACTCCGCCTCCCATGCTCGAGACCGCCGCCTTTGAACCCGGTACCCGCGTCCGCGTCACGCAGCAGTTGCCGCAGACCCACACTGTTTGGACCACCACGGTTGAGGGTGTCGTCTGCCGCTACCGCCAGGCAAAAACGGGTTCGTGGTTTGCCCACGCCAAGGCAGACAAGCTCTGGCTTGATCGCCTCGAAGTGAAGAAGGACGATGGCGAACTCGTGACCTTGAACCTCGACCGCTACAGCGTCGTCGAAGCGGTCTGAATTCGGCCTCCGCAGAAGGAAAGCCTCCATCGCAAGATCGTCCACGCGTCATGGCGAGGGCTGCGCCGTGGCCACATCAGATGGTACGAAGTTGATCTTTACCGATCGTGCAAAGCGTTGCGCGCGCGCGCCACGCCGCATCCATCGATGAACCAATCCACGTGTTCAACCCGTCGAGCGTGACCGCTTCGACCTCAGCGGACAATTCCCCGAGCGATCGGCATCGACCAAGGCGGTACCAATCGCTTGCAAGTGCCGCCGCTCGCGCCGCCGTACTTTCGCCTTGCATGATGAGGCGACTCTTGAGGCCAACGACCGCGCGACGGAATTCGTCGGCGTGAACACCGTGTTCGAAGTGCTCGAGTTCCGCGCGAATCGTGTCAAACGTCTCTTGTGCGCGTTCAGGCGTGCTTCCCGCGTAGACGGCAATCATGCCGCGATCGCGGCCGCCGGCGTATCCCGCGTTGACCGAGTAGCAGAGCGATCGACGCTCGCGGACCTCGGTAAACAGTCGACTCGACGATTCGCCACCAAGAATGGTTGCCGCAATCCGGCAGAGAAGACTCGCAGACTCACGCTCGTTCGGCGCGGCGAGGCCCATTGCAATGTGGGTCTGGTTCGACTCATCCTTCTCGTGCAGCGTGCCGCCCACTGCTTCGCCCGACGCTTCAACCTCTGGACCAACGCCTTCCCAACCCGCGAGCAATCCATCGAGTTGCCGCGCAAGGTCATCCGCGTTGACGGCGCCTGCCACCGCGAGGATCGAGCCAACTGGTCGCACGCGCTTCGACCAGCTGTCGCGCAGCGGATCGATCTCGGCCCGCTCAAACGCAGCCTTGTTGCCGTGACCGTTGCGATTGAAGGGCGGCGGAAGGTGACGTTCGCGCAGATTGAGCGAGACTCGATGCTGAGGATCGTCTCGCAGACTTTCAAGCGATTGGAGCGCGAGGCTGCGCACGGGATCCAACGCCTCGGCGGGCAAATGCGGCCGAACCACAAGATCCGCAAGAAGCGGAAGCGCTTCGCCGATGCGTGATCCGATCGTGGTCGCGCCAATCACGATGTGCACCGCCGCGGGCGAAACCGACCGTTGGACACCGGCACGGTCGAGTGCGTCGGAAAACTGCTTGCTGTCGCGGCCGCCCGCGCCGCGCTGGGCAAGTTCCGCGAGGAGACTTGACCATCCATCTCCGTTCTCACCCTCCGGATCGGAAGCGTTGCCTGCTGGAAGCAACCAACTCACGGCGGCGGTTCGGACACCCGCCATCTCCTCGACGAGGAGCGGCATCCCGCAACGGAGCATGCGGACGTGGATCGGATTCTCGCGCGGAACTGAAGTCATCGCCGCGATGCTATCAGGCCCGACGAACCTCTCCTGCAGCGCGTCTAACCGATTCAGACCGGACAGTCCGTGCGTACGAGGTCGCGACTCGACCGGCGAACGGGTACCGGGCCAAGTGGCGCTCGAAACGAGCCGATCTCCACATTCGTTGTCGTGCGCTTCTCGCAAGGGGAGCCCAAACTCGTCCGAGAGAGTCCGTTGCAGTTGGGGCGAAGGAGCGGAAGAGGACCCGCGATGCGACCTATCCGGCTTTCGATCGACCTACTCATCATCGGCACGGTTTCTGGCGCGCTCGTCCTTGGACTGCGGGCCCATCAAACCGCGCTTGCGGAGCGTTCGGCTGTCGAGGCGACTCGCGCGTCGATCGCGCAGATTGAGGCCGAAATCGGCATCCGCGCCACCCTCGGCAATGCACCGCTGAATGAGTTTGGTCATCCTGAAGCCGTGCAGCAGGCCTGGTTTGTCGACTGCGCACCTTGCAACGCACTCGCGAGCAAGAGCGCTCCGTGGATGGAATGCGCGTTGCCCTTCGAGTTCGGCCGAGAGCACCCCCGCGACCCAACGTTTCACGGCGGTCGCGGCGCGATGTTTTGGTACAACCCAATCAAAGGGGTCGTGCGAGCGCGCGTGCCGGAGTCCGCGAGCGATGATGCCGCCCGAAGGCTGTACGCCGAAGTGAACGGAACGCCGTGGGAGTAACGGCGTGGGAGTAACGGCGTGGGAGTAACGGCGTCGGAGTAACGGCGTCGGAGTAACGGCTTCGGGTGTTGCGGCCGTCAGGCCACCGCGACTCAACGCAGGCCCTCGGTCAAACCCGTAGACCGCCGCAACGGTCTCAAGCCGACTTCACGCGGGCTGGGCCTTTTTCAGGACTCCCCCACGCGGACTTCCGCGCGGGATTCACTTCTTGAAGAAGTCTGCGTTGATCTGGATGTACTTGCGCCATTCGGCGGGGACATCGTCCTGCGGGAAGATCGCCTGAACCGGGCACTCGTCGACACAGAGACCGCAATCGATGCAGGTGTCCGGGTCGATGTAGAGCTGCTGTTGGACCCCGTACTCACCTTCCTTCTTGGTCGGGTGAATGCAGTCGACGGGGCAAACCTCGACGCACGCGGTGTCCTTGGTTCCGATGCAGGGTTCGGTGATGACGTGGGCCATGTCGTGTTCCGTTCTTTCCTGAACTCTCGAACTCGGAAGGTTCTGGAGTTTGTGTTCTTTCACTACCTGCCGCATCTCGACACAACGCACAGGCGCGGTGAGAGGCGACCAAACGTTGTTCTGTCGCGACGAGCATTCCTTCGCCCATCGCAGCACGGAGAGCGCGCGATGATAGCGAAGGATGCTCGCGCGGTCGTGTCACGTGATGTGATGTCGCGTTCGAATCGTGATCAGATCATGGTCGGATCATGGTCGGATCATGGTCGGATGACGAGCACACGAGGTGCGCGAACGCACATCGATCGATTCCTCCTCGCGCGTCATTGTTCTTGGTCCTGCGTCTTCGATGGGGTGGCAACGCGCGGCTCGCGGCGAGGCAAAACATGGCGGAAATGAGGCAAAACCCCGGACAATTTCAAGGACGTTGCGACGGAGACTCGCCGTGACATGCCCGTGAGTGTGCGGAGGGTGAGCGTTCGAGATGCACGAGACGCACTCGGTGCAACTCGAGATAGATTGCGAAGGGACACATTGCGAAGGGACACATTGCGAAGGGACAAAATGCGACGGGGTAAAAATGCTGAAGGCCGCCTTTCGGCGGCCTCCATGCATCGTTCATGCAACTGGCTTACGCCAGTCACTGCGAAGGGCTCACTTCTTCTTGCCGGCCTTCTTGGCGGTCTTCTTAGCAGCCTTCTTCGCGGTCTTCTTCGCGGCCTTCTTTGCGGCCTTCTTCTTAGCAGCCATGGTTGGCTCCCTTGAGTTAGTTACGCTCTTGGTGTCGGAGTGAGGATGCAGCCGGCGTAACTGAGCTGCAACCTCATGGAGTTATACACACATCGGCCACATGTGGAAAGTGGCTTGACAGAAAAGTCGTTGCAAGTTGTTGAGTTGGCTTCGAGAGGGTCACGAGGCACTTCGCAACGCTCGTCACGCACCTCATCACTCATCGTGCTGCGTCTGAAGTCGCGCACGATGGAAAGGAACATGCACATGAAGGTCGAGATCGCCATCATCGGAGCAGGTGGACGCATGGGAACGCGTATCGATGCGCTCGCGTCAACCGACCCTGGCGTTGAGGTTGTGGCGCGATTTCACCGTGAAAACGCCGATCAATACGCGCTTGCCCATCGCGCGAAGGTGCTTGTCGACTTCTCCTCTGAAAGGGGTACGCGATCGGCGATTGAGATCGCCAAGTCGACGCGTGCGGCGCTCCTTGTCGGTACGACGGGCCTACCAGATGCCATGAAGGCGGAACTCAAGGCGCTTTCTGCCTCAAACGCGGTACTCGTCGCACCAAACACGTCGCTCGGCGTGGCTGTCACGCGTCGCCTCGCGCGATTGGCGGCGGAACTCCTCGGCCCAGCCGAGTGGTGTGTCGACATCGTTGAAAGCCACCACGACCGTAAGAAGGACGCACCATCGGGTACAGCCCTCGCGCTCTCCAATGCACTCGGAGAAGGTGGCCTCCGTGTTTCGCCCGATCGAATCCATGCGATTCGTGCTGGAGACACCATCGGGGAGCACGAAATTCGCTTTGCCGGCCCGTCAGAACGGATTCACATCATGCATCAGGCCGTGTCGCGCGACCTCTTTGCCGCGGGTGCGCTGCGCGCTGCCAAGTGGCTCGTGGGGCGTGCACCGGGCTGGTACTCGATGGATGATGTGTTGGGGGATGATGTGTTGGGGGATGATGTGTTGGGGGATGATGGTCCAGGGAAGTGATGCGCATTCCACTGCGAAAGGGCGCGGAAAAGCGCCCGTGACGCGTATGCCTCGCGGCCATGCGCGATCTCGCCCGATTGCACAGGATCACGCCGCGCGGCGATCTTCCAAATCTTCCGCGTGGGTGGTCTTCGCAGGC
>CAIWCL010000253.1 GCA_903911205.1 uncultured bacterium | reverse complement strand
GTTTCCGACGATGCCGTGTTCGCTTGGCGCGAGGCCAGTGAGCATCGTCGACTGCGAAGAGCACGTCACCGCCGGCAGCGGTGGACGAAGCGTCCGGACGCCACCGGTCGCTTTGGCAAAGGCGCGAAGGCGTGGTGTTGCGTCGCCGATGAGATTCGGCGAGAGGCCAACGACATTGATCACGCAGGTGCGCTGGATCACATCCGGATGGTACGACCTGTGGCCGTATTGGTGGGTCGCTGTGGCGACTGCGCGAAGACGACTCTCTGCACCGGAGGTGCGTGTTCATGGTGGCCCCTGAGTTAGTTGTGACATAAGAATGCCCGGCGCGCGCGTGAGGTTCACGCGCCGGGCTATGTCCGATTCGAACCGAGTTGATGCACTGCACACGCGTTACGCCCCATATTGCATCTCACACGTTGCATCTCACACGTTGCATCTCATGCGTCATGCCCTCTCGCCAACGATCACATCCCATGGTGAACCTCCGGTCGCGGCGCGAACAAGAACCGCGCGTCGTAGAGCTCGGCGTCACGGAAGATTGCGATGGCGCTTACATCAGGATTGGCATAAACGGACCATTGCTGAGACCCATCTTTGAAGGTGAGTGCTCGTACTCCACAGACCATCGCGTAGTGCGCGACTTCGTCGAAAGAGCCTGAGAGCTCGAGCAATGAGCCGCCTTCGATTTCCAAGTCGCGGTCGCGCGGCGCAGGAACTCCGCCGATACGCACATCGAGTGTCTTGTAATCGCCAGTTGTCGGCAGTACCCGATCATTCGGCACTCGAATCGCACAGTCGAGCGCACTCATGTATGGAGCGACTGTCGCCGCAGCATCGGCAAGAAACTGTTCGTCGCACTTGATCTTCTTGATGGAGATGTACTCGCTCGAGAGTTCATCGATGTTCCCGCCATCGGGCAGCGCTGGAATGTGCTCGAATCGGCGAAGCCGCATTGGGTAGTACTTACCTTCACATCCGAATTGCACGAAGAGTTCTTGCGGTTTCGAAGGATCGCAGTAGAGACAGAACTTGAACTCATGGTCCTGCACCGGCCAAACCATTTGTCCGCATGGGGCATAGCCCGCGGGAAGTGTCTCGTTGGGATTGTCGAACAGCGCTTTCACAAGTTCGACACATGCAACAACCGCGGCATTGATTGCGATCGGCATGACTGTTTGGCAACCGGGCATGGTCAAAAGGGAAGTACCTACAAGTCCCACAGCCGCCAGCACTGCGAGAACTCGTTTCGAGGCTCCAACCGAAGACAACCAGCGCGATGTTGTGCGATGCGTTTGCGCGGGTATGGAGTGCGCCGGGGTGGTAGATCGAAGATTGGGTTCATGTGTAAGTCGGCTTCGACTCAGCGCACAGCCCGCCGTCGCGGGACGATCACACAGAGGAGGTGGATCGAATTCAACCGACGTCGATGCGAATGCACCTTCCTCGAAACTTCGTTCGCGCCACGTCTGAGCGTGGCGTACGAGGCCGAGTGGTGCACCGAGTTCTTCGGGACGTGCTGCCCATGTCATCCACGAATCCGTCATGACGATCTCTTCCTTCTCCGGGGTTTCTCCCGGATTCCGCGATCGGCCCATTCCGATCGCTCTCTTCGAGCCGACGTGGACGTAGAGCAACCCCGCGGCTCGGCACCATGCCGCACCGCGAAATCACCTCTGCTCGCGTCGGTGGGGAAGCGTCCTGGCTTCGCGCTGGTGCGATGCACGTCGACCACTCGCGTCTTTCCTCAACGCGAACGTGAACCTGATTCTGTGTGCACGACGCGATGGAGTTTGCTCAATGCCACCGTAGGTTTTGCCTTTGGTGCGCCCTTGCTCATGCCTTCAGTGCGGCCGTGTATGCGACACCAGCGCGAAGCCTGAGGTCCCCCTCACCTTACTCCGTCCCTCTTCTCTCCCGCTTTCCCCAGCTGAGTGAAGTGTCCCCAACGACCGTGTTCGACGGTCAAAGATTGGATCTTCACCCCCATTGCGGTCGATCGATCGCACCGCGCGGCCGAGTCGACCTGCGCATGTTTGCCTCATCGAGCGATGAATCCGCCAAGTCTGGCAGAAATTCCGCAGAGAAAGAATCGTTCGAAAAAATCTCACGCCGTGGTCGGAGTGCGTGCGACGGTTGTTGCGTCCAAGCGCGATGCGCTCACTCAACTGCCGGCGATGGCGCGTTGCCAGCGACGCGTCAGCGCGAAGAGCGCAAGGCAGACAACGGCCGCGAGCCAATGTCCGCCGGTCGCGAGTGCCATCGCGTCGACGAGTGCGAGGCAGGCGATGAGCATGCCGATTGCATCGGGTGTACGCGCAGGTTCGCGGCGGAGGATCCGTGCTGCGCGGAGTGCGGTGAACGCGAGAAAGATTGCGATGAGGATCGCGACGCCGGGATTGGCCGAAACATCCGTGTAGCCGAGGTCGCGATCGCGGTGAAGGAGCGCTGCCTTTCCCAAGAAGAACACCGCGAGCAGCCCAGCGACAGCTCCGAACGGAATGATGGTGCGCCAACGATGGCGAAGGGCGCGCCGCTCGCGTGCAATGATGCGCCGCTCGCTCGGTGAACTCAGTCGCGCACATTCGCCGCACTTCGCAACGCCGCCAACCATCAGTTGCCCGCAGGCAGGGCATGGGTGCGGCGCTTCTGTGTCCTGTGCGAACTGCGCGTCGTCGTTACGCAGCGCCATCTCGTTACGCGCGAGGAGCGAAAGTCCAAGCGTCCAAGCGGCAAGTGCGATCGGCAGCGCGATGGCGCCGCGCGTGACCAGCGTGACAAACTCGCCTTCAGCAAATGCAAGCATCGGAATGAGCGACGCAAGCGCGCGGCAAAGTGCAAGGAGCAGCGTGCTTGCAATCGACTTCGTATGAAAGCGGTCGTAGACGACGATCGCGACGGCAAGCAGCGCAGTCGCGACGACAACCGCAGTGCCCGTGCTTGCGGCGAGCGCGAGCGCGATCGACGTAGCGAGTAGCGTGAAACCCACCGCGAATGCAGCGCGTCGCCCAACGCGTCCGCTTGGAATTGGCCGCGCAGGGCGTTCGCGCGCGTCGATTACCGCATCGAACGCGTCGTTCAAGATCATTCCGCCGACATAACCGAGCATCGGAATCGCGAGCGGGCTGAGGAATTGCACGGCACCGAGCGGCGTGCTGAGTGGATCGAGAGGCCCGTCCGGACCTGGATGCGATTGGAATCCCCCGAACCAGGTCACGATGCCGCGCTCGGGCGCATGCTCGATCGCGAAGGCACACGATCCAATCGTTGCGCCAGCGATCGCATTGGAAAGCACCGTCGGCAGATTCGAAATGCGCGCAAGTTCGAGCCACGCGCGAAGTGTTGTTCCGCGCGACCTTCGCGAGGTATTCGACGCCGACGCCTGCGTTGTCACGTGCGCACCTCATCAGCGCCGCCGCTCGCCGATTTGTCATCGCCACTGTCGCCATCAACGACATCACCATCATCGATCGCATATCCCGCGCGCTCGAGCGCAGCGCGTGTCCACGCAAGTTCTTTCGCAATTCCTGCGGCCAAATCGCGTTCGCGCAAATGCGGCGGAAGCACGGTCCATGCGTAGGTTTCGACTTCGAAAATCGGCGGGTCGACTTTCGATGCAGCCGCAAATGCAGCGGGAATCTCTTTCGCGGTCGTCGAAAGTCGCGAGATTGCATCGAGGTGAACAGGCACATGAAAGTGCGTGCGCCAAAATCCATCGGGCATCGCATCGAGCGCGAGACCGAGATCCTCGAAGAATCGCACTTCACCGGAACCTGCGAGAACGCACGTCTGATGCAGGTACCTTGATTCATCGAATTGCGCGAGTTCTGCGAGTTCCTTCGGTGCGCCGTGGCACGAAAGCGCTGCACTCACTTGGATCTTGCCCACTCGAATTGCGTTGCGTGCGTAGAGCTCGAGCACTTCATCTTGCTCTTCAAACATCACTGCGCTGTGACAGATATCGTGACAAACGCCGAGATACGTACGCGTTGCTTCGCTGCTGAAGCACTGATCAAAAAGGCTCACAACATGTTCTGCACGATCGAGCAAACAACCGGGTTCCGGCTCGAGATCAATCGTCACGCGCACGCCTGTGCGATCTTCGATCTCACGCATGCGTTCTGCGACCCACTCGAGTTGCGAAGCCGCGAGTCCAACACTCGCGCCGCAACCCTCGTTGGTGAAATCACTGCGCCAACCAATCGGGACGGTTGAGATGGATGCAGTTCGTGTTCCTGGCTCAACGAGTGCCGCGAGGATACGCGCGAGATCGAGCGTGAAGAGCGATCGATTTGGATCTGCCCAATGCGGGTGATAGACGCGCGTCTTGACTGTTTCACCGTGGAAGTCGCCGTATGGAAATCCGTTGATGGTCCGCACCGCGAGGCCACGCTCTTCGAGCCACGCGCGGAATCGCACGATTCCTTCAGGTTCTGTCAGCAGATCACGCGCGCTCTGTGCGGAAAGCCAAAGACCGATGCCAAGCGTTTGCTGCGTTTTTCTGGTGTCAGCACTGACCAGTTCGCGTACGCGTACTGCGTGCTGATCGAGCATGGCTTTCGTCCGAGCGAGTGTTTCACCCGGGTGGACGTTCGTGCAGTAAGCGAGTTCGGCGATCGGTTTCATAGAAGTTGCAGGCGGTCGCTTCCATTGTGCCACGGTTCCTGCAACGATTGGGCCCATGCGCATGTGCACCGCGTTCTTCATCGGACTTTCGAGTGTGATCGGACTCGCGGGACTTGTTGCGTGGGCGCCGCCGGCGATGCCTTTGCGCGCCAGCGCGGAAGCCTTCGTTGCGTCGCTGTCCGAACGCGAGCGCGCCAAGTGCTTGCGACCACTTGACGCAACGGAACGCACGAACTGGTACTTCGCTCGAGGCGAGCGCGCGGGACTCTTCTTGCGCGATATGGACAGCGAAACGCGCGCCGCGACGCTCGCGCTCGTTGACGGATTTCTCTCGGCTGCAGGTCGAGAACAGTGGCGACTCATTCGTGTGGTCGAGGCGATCAATGGTCGCAACGAAAAAGCCGCGGGCATTGCACCGCCGACCTACGGCGATGACCTCTACGCGGTGCACTTCTTCGGCGCGCCAAGCGACCGAGCGTGGGCGTTCGAGATCGAGGGCCACCACTTTGTGCTGCACGTGGCGGTGACTGATGGCGTCGCAACGGTGACGCCAGTGTTCACGGGGTCGTTTCCTGCGGAGGTCGCTGAGGGCGAGGACAAAGGCAAGCGTCCGCTCGGAGCGCCGGTTGCGGTCGCGTTTGAACTCGCACGCGCGTTCGACGACGGGCAGCGTGCAAAGGCGTGCATCATGGATAAGCCGCCCGCGGATGTGATGTGGGCGGTCGGCGCCGATGCGAAGGCGCCCGAACCACGCGGCGTCGCACGGAGTGAGATGAATGACGCGCAGAAGGCGCTTGTCGATCGTCTTCTTGCCGAGCACGCCGGGCTTCTCGATGCGCGCGTCGCCGACGCGCAGTTGCGCGCGTGGCGCACGAAGCCGGGGAGCGAACTCGTGTTCGCGTTCGTGGGCGAGCCCGACCTCCACAAGCCGCACTACTACCGCCTGGCGACGGAGTTCTTCACGATCGAATACGACTCGACGAACGCCGATGCATCGCATGTCCATTGCGTGTGGAGCGACCCGACAACCAACTTCGGTGGCGATGCGTTGCGCGCGCATTTGAAGGCGGAACATGGCGCGTCGAATCCGACGCGTTGAGTGCGAAGCGCAACGTCCGTTTCACAGCACCGAGCGCCACTGCAGGACGAGCATGCTCGTGAGCACCGCGATGAGGCCGCATGAGAGTCCTACGCCTGCCGCGTGTGGAAGCCGAAGGTAGCGACCTGCAGCCGCCGTCATCCAGATCGAGATGAACAGCGTTGCGGAGGCGAGGAGGATCAGGTCAGCGTTCGGCTTGCCATAGAGATTGATGAAACTGAGCGCCGAGCCCCCGTACATCGCACCAAAGTGGGGAAGCGCAAGCGAGGTTGCCATGATCGGCACGATGAGTACCGATGCATAGAGACTGACACGCAAGAAGTGTCGCTGTCGGATCCGCGCGCGACGGAGCGACGTTGGGAGTAGCAGCATCGCGAAGGGTGCCGAGACCGCGGCGATCGACGAGGCGATCGTCGAGTCCGATTGATCAGGCCAGAAGATACTCGGAGCTTTTCCGGTGTTCGTGACGGTACCACGTGGACTCCACGGAGTCGGTGCGTACCCGAAAACCATCTGGCTGCGCATCGGATAGATCGCGATCATCGCAAAGCGCGCCGTGGTGCGCATCGCGACCTCGAACTCGCTTCCCGGCCCAACCTCCGATCGGGAGTAACTCAGAATCTGAGAACCCGCGAAGCAGGACATCGGCGCGATGATCGCGAGCGTGAGGTCGGCTGCGCTCTCAGTCTCCGCGTTCCACATCTTCCAGCGAAATCGATCGAGGCAGACCGGACCGACGTAGGCGAGCCGCTGTCCGACGGCGACGACATGCAGGAGCGCCGCGACACCGATGAGGAAGACGATCGCGCCGCGGCGCGAGAATGGAATCGCGAGATCGATGGCACTCCAGAAGTGGAACGGCCGGACACAGCGGAGCAGCGTGCCGGCGAGACGTCGCGGCCACCAGTACTTCGAGTGCTGCGCCTCAATGAACCACTTCGGCGCGATCGCATCGGCGCGCAATCTCGCCCAGTGCACTTCGAGTCCGCACTCCGTGCAAACCCCCGTGTGTTCACCGCGCGCCTCGGCTGCAATCGCACTGCCGTCAAGTTGATGCCCGCAGCGCGGACATTCAAGCGATCGCGGCGGTTGCGACGACTTCGTCTGTTGCGGCAAGATCTCGTGCGGCATGCTCATCGTGCATGATCGACAAGTTTCTTGACAACAGCAAGTCCTGTTTCGGGTGCCTCGGTGCGCTCGGGATGCCACTGGACGCCGAGATAGAAGCGGCGCTTCGGATCGATGATTCCCTCGAGGACGCCGTCGTCCGAGCGCGCGATCACCTCGAAGTTCGCCGCATCGGCGAGTGCCTGGTGGTGCCACGATTTCACGAGTCCAGACGAAAGCGGCGAGCCCTTCACGGCCTCGACGGGATGAATCGAATCGTTGCGGTGACGCTCGCCGTCGGCAATCACGTCGCCGAGATGTTGAATGAGCGTGCAGCCGCGATGGACGCCCATCAATTGCATGCCGAGGCAGATGCCAAGCACGGCCTTGTCGGGCTGCGCGTCGAGTGCGCGCAACAGCGCGAACTCCGCGTCTTGTCGTTCAGCTGGCATGCACTCTGCCTTCGGATGCAGCGGGATCCCGAAGCGCGACACATCGATATCGTCGCCGCCGGTGATGATGACGCCGTCGACGCGGTCAAGCATCTCGTCGCGAAGCGCTGCGTTCGGCGGCAACATGACGGGGATGCCGCCCGCAGCCGCGACCATATCGAGATACGTGCGCCGATTGCGCGCGTAGTCGCCGACGAGATCTGCGGTGATGCCGATGAGGGGGTGCTTCTTCGTCGTCATGGTCGTCGTCATGGTCGTCGCCGTAGTGATCTTCGTCTCACGAGATCCTGAATCGTCCCGACTGCGAGAGGAACTTCATCGGATTGTCGAAGCTCACTTTTCGCACGCTCTCGAGCGTGTGGCCGCGCGATTTCATCTCGATCTGCGCCTTCGGCACCGCCAGTGGATCGCTGTTGCCCCAGTCGCCGGCTGAGTTGATCCAGAGTCGTTCGGTGCCGTGCATTTCGAAGATATCGACCGCGCGCTGCGGCGTGCACTTTGTATCGGGATAGAGCGTCATTCCTGCCCAGAAACCGCGATCAAGTACATGCCGTACCGTGTGCTCTTCGACGTGATCGATCAACACACGGCCTGGATCGAGTCGCGCGTGGTTGCGAATCGCATCCATGATCAACTTCGTGCCCTTGAGCTTGTCCTCGAGATGCGGCGTGTGGACGAGCACCATGAGGTCGTGCTCGGCGGCGAGCGCGAGGTGCGCATCGAGGATCTCGAGCTCGTTGCGCGAGTTTTTGTTGAGGCCGATCTCGCCAATTCCCAGCACGTTCTCGCACTTCAAGAACTGCGGGATGAGCGCGATGACCTCGCGCGCGAACACTGGGTCTTCTGCTTCCTTCGGATTGATGCAAAGCCACGTGTGGTGACGAATGCCGTATTGCGCCGCGCGCTTCGGTTCGAAATCGGTGAGCTGGCGGAAATAGTCGAAGAAGCCGGCGGGAGAACTGCGGTCGTATCCCGCCCAAAACGCGGGCTCGGTGATCGCGACGCATCCCGCGAGCGCCATGCGTTGGTAGTCGTCGGTCGTACGCGAGACCATGTGGACATGGGGGTCGATGTACATCAGCGGGATCCTTCCGTTGTCAGGACGCCGCTTGACGCCCTTGCACCAGAGCGACGAGCAGCCGAAGGCTGATTGGAGCGCTCATTTGACGCCCTTGCACCAGAGCGACGAGCAGCCGAAGGCTGATTGGAGCGCTCATTCGACGCCCTTGCACCAGAGCGACGAGCAGCCGAAGGCTGATTGGAGCGCTCAAACTTGGAGCGCTCAAACTTGGAGCGCTCAAACTTGAAGCGCTCAAAACACGGGTCGATGTACATGTCAGGATCCAACCTTCGCCGTGAGATCCACCGCGCCCGTCGCGCCCTTCATCGGCGCCTTCGCGATCGGTTCGGTCGAGTGGTCGCTGAGGAGTTCAAGAATGCGCCGCGCGCGCTCGGGCTTTCCGTCGACGAGCACGCGGCAGCATGCCTCGAGGGCCCGCACGCGGAAATCATCTGCACCTTCGCCCTGTGCGCGATCAAACCGATCAAGAAACGCAGCGAGATCGATGGCCTTCGCGCGGTGCTCGAGGAAGTAGCGGTCTGCAACGGCGCGCTTTGAGAGGGGAAGAGGAATGCTCGACATGGGGCGCATGGTAGCCCCGGCGGACATTTGCTCCCCGGGATCACTGCGCGAGTTACGCGAGTTCAAGCGCCGCTTGTCGCACAAGCGCGTGGTCGAGCTCATGCACTTCGAAGCCCTGGCCGACGCCACGCAGCATGGTCACCGTGAGCTTTCCGCCAAGATGCTCGCGGAACTCGTCAGCACCCGCGAGGAGAGCCGCGTGATCGGCGAAGAGCGGGTGGCGCATCGGAAGGCCGAGTGCCGCGATCACTGCGCGGATCCGCGCGTGGTCGGCATCTGAGAGCCAGCCCTTGAGGTTCGAGTAACGGCAGTCGAGCAAGAGCCCAAGCGCAACAGCGTCGCCGTGTGAGACCTTGAACGCGCTCATCGACTCGAGTCGATGCGCAGCCCAATGCCCAAAATCAAGCGGGCGCGCCTCGTTCGCTTCGAATGGGTCGCCGCCATCGACGATGTGCCTCAGATGCAGTTCGGCGCTCCGCCGGATTGCTGGGTTTGCTGCAGCGCCATCACGTGCGGCGATGCGCGCTGCATCGCGCTCGAGGCACTCGAAGAACGCAGGATCCTTCAGAAGTGCGATCTTCACCGCCTCGCTGAAACCAGCGCGATAGACCGCATCCGGCAGTGTCTCGAGCAGGCGCTCATCGCAAAGGACGGCGTACGGCACCGCAAACGCGCCGACGAAGTTCTTCTTTCCAAAGCGGTTGATGCCGTTTTTCACGCCCATCGCCGCATCGTCCTGCGCAAGCACCGTGCTCGGCATGCGCACAAGACGCACGCCGCGATGCGAGATTGCGGCGCCGTAGCCGACCGCATCGAGCATGGCGCCGCCACCGATTGCGATGACGAAACTCTTGCGGCAGATCCGATGGTGGTTCACAAGTTGGAGCACGATGTCGGGGATCTCGTGATTCTCCTTCGCCGATTCGCCGCCAGGCACGGCCACGATCTCGACGAGTTGCGGCATCGCCCGCCCGCCGGCCACAAACGCCGCGCGCAGCCGCTCCGCGATCTCGGCATCGGTCGCCTGCATCAGCCCGGCATCGATGAACGCGACTGCTCGACGCGTTGCAATATCGCGATCACCCGCGAACACTTCGCGCAGCGCGGGATTCGCCGGATCGAACGCGTCGCGCGTGAAGCGCACGCGATGTGCGAAGCCGAGCCGCACCTCGCTGTCGAAGTTCGTCGTTTGGAAATGGCTGGAATCGGCAGGTTGCACGTGCTGGATCTCGCGAAGTCCGTGAGCGGTAGCGTTGGTCGAGGCGCAGAGGGTAGTCATTCGCACGGTCCTTCGGATGGTTGCGAATGTGAACCGCCCCGGCACGGAAGGATGCCGGGGCGGTTCGAACCTCGTTGCGTGGGGGGCACCGCACCGAGGCCCACGTGCCAACGCAGCACGTGGAGATTGGTCCTTCAGAGTTCAAACTTGGGAGATTGGTCCTTGCGAG
>CAIWCL010000252.1 GCA_903911205.1 uncultured bacterium | reverse complement strand
TGGGTCGTGATTGAGCGCCCGCGACTGGCAGGCTGCTGAAGCTTCGCTTCAGAGGCCCGCTCTCGCTCGATTTGGTCGGCGCCCCAAAATGCGTCGGAACTCACCGCCGCTCGAACACCATGATGTGTTGCTGCGGCAGAACATCGGCGTTCTCAACGAAGCGCAGCCCCACCGCTTCCATCTCGCGACGCGCCTGTTCCTCGCTCATCTTGTGGCGCTCCTTGATCGGCACGGTCGGATCTTCAAGGCGGTATTCGACGAGATAGACGCGTCCGCCGGGCTTCAGCGCCCGAACGATCGAGGTCATCATCTCCCACGGATGCGAGAACTCGTGATACGCATCGACGAAGAGCACGACATCTACTGAGTTTGGTTCGAGCCCAGAATCGTCAATTTCGCCGAGAATCGGCATCACGTTGTGAGCGCCGTCCTCAAGCGCGCGCTCCATCACGATGTCGAGCATTTCCTTTTGAATGTCCGTCGCATAGACGACGCCCTCGGCCACGATCGGCGCGAGACGCATCGTGAAATAGCCGCTTCCTGCGCCGATATCCGCGACCGCATCGGTTGGCTTCAACTTCATCGCTGCGACGAGAAGATCCGTGCGTTCCTCACGTTCTCGCTCGGGTCGCTCAAGCCAGCCCACGCCAAAGTGCCCCATCACCTCGGCGATTTCTCGACCCATGTAGGTCTTTCCACTGCCGCCTTCCCCAGGCTCGCACGTGCCATAGAGATTCACGGGTGCCAAAGCTTCGGCAGCGACGGTCGGCGGAGGCGGCTCGGCGACTTGCACGGGCGCGGGCGAAAGTGTGGACGGTGAAGCTGCTTGGGATGGCTGCTCGCGCGAACACGCAAAGAACGAGGTCGAGAAAAACGCCGCGCCCAGAAGGGACGCGGCGCGGAGTGATCGTTGCAACATTTGCATGCGTTCCGTCGGCGTTTCAGTCATTCTGCGGCCGACGAGGTGCACTCGAAGCCTTGAGCTCAACGTTGATCTCAAGTTCCTTGCCGTCACGCAGAACACGCATCTTCGCGATATCGCCCGGCTTCGATGCACGCAATTTGACCATCATGTCCGCGGTCGAACCGAGAGAATCGCCGTTCCAAGAGAGCAGGATGTCTCCAGGCTTCATACCCGCGTCGGACGCGCTCGTGTTTGGGCTCACACTCTCGACGAGAATTCCAGATTCTCCGTCTTCAGCCATTCCCGGCTGAATCCCAAGTCGCACCGGCGCATAGCCACGATCGTTTCCGCCGGGCGCGGTATCGACCACGCGCGGAGACGCATTTTGCGGCGTCGGATTCGCTTGATACTCCAAGCGATCCGCACTCGAAGCACGCCACATCGCGATCGACTGCGCGAGATCAAGAATTGCAGGAATACCGCGCGGATCAACGGTGTAGCCAACGTCACCCGGCTTGTGATAAATGTCGTGTGAGCCGCTGAAGAAGAAGAGGACGGGAATCCCTGCGCCGAAGAAACTCGAGTGGTCACTCGGTCCGCGTCCGCTCGGGTCGGCGTAAATCGTCAAGCCGCTCTTCTTGAAGAAGGGCTCCAGCGCTTGCGAGAAACCCTTCGCGCTTTCCACACCACCGACGACGAGTTCGTTCGAACGCATGCGGCCGATCATGTCCATGTTGAGCATGATGTCGACCTTGTCCGCAGGAACCGACGCATTCTTGATGTAGGCGCGCGAGCCATTCAGGCCCATTTCTTCGGCGCTAAACGCAAGGAAAAGCACATTGCGCAGATTCGCGTCGGCGGGCGCATCGGCGTACGCCTTCGCGAGACGTTTCGCGAGCACCAACATGCCTGAGGTGCCGCTCGCGTTGTCATCGGCGCCTGGGTGCACCTTGCCGCGATTTCCGGGGTCAGCGCCGTACATGCCGAAACCGACATGGTCGTAGTGCGCACCGATGACGATCCACTCGTCCTTCAAGTTGCCGCGACCAGTGAGGATGCCGCCAACGTTGTGCGTCATCATCTCACCGGTATCGATGTCGACCTTGAGCGTGATGGGCGCGTCGCTCTTGAATGCGATCGGCAACGCAGGCGCATCCTTGGTGCCTTCGTCGAACCCCTGGCGAAGCGTCGCGAGATCGCGACCTTCCGGATCACACGCCTTCACGAGTCGTTCGGCCGCAGGGCCGTCGGCGAAGAAGCACGGAACACCCATCATGCCACCGAGGCTCTCGGCGCTCATGGCGGTGAGATCTGCCTTTTTTCCCGCATAACCTGGCGGTTCAATGACCACGATGCCATTCGCGCCACGGCGTCGAATCGCATCAAGTTTCGCTGCAAGGCTCGACGCGCTGGTGAATTTGTCGCCACCCCAACGCGATTTGCCTTCGGCATCGAGCGGTTCACCGCGCATCACGAGCACGATGCGACCTTCAAATCGCGCGTCCGGCGAGAAGTTCGTGTAGCCGTCCTTGCCATTCTCAATGCCGTAGCCGACAAAGGTGACTGGGAGTTCTGCCGTGCCGCCGCCGGAGTTCTTCATCGCCTTCGTCGCGCCTGCGACCGGCGTGCCACCGACAAGAATCGAACTCGACTTGATGCTGCGATCGCGCCCGGGAAGCGCAAACGGCTGACGCCACGGATCGCTGGGATTTGCTTGCGCACCCGACGCAAATGCAGGTTCAAGCCCCGCCTTCGTCATCCAAAACTCGCAGTACTCCGCAGCACGCTCGATGCCATCGCTACCCGGCACGCGGCCTTCGAACCATGGATTCGAAAGCGTTTGCACGTGCTGATACCACTCGATCGCATCAGGGCCCATGTCGGCGAGCACTTGCGCGATCGACGTCGACGAAGGATCGACGGGCACAAAGTTCTCGTTGGGGTTGAACGTGTACACGTTGACGGAGCCGGGAATGATCTTCCCGTCGCCTGTCGCGGTTGCTGCGCGTTCCCTCGGCTTCGGCGTGCCCTTTCCGGGCTGCGTGACGTCGGAGAAGAGCCCCGCACCCGTCTTCGCGACCGCGGGTTTCGCAGCCGCTTCCGTTCCGCCAGAAGTGGTGCCAGACTTGCTGCCAGCATTGCCGTTCGGCTTGACGTCCGACGTGACGTTCGATTTCACCGAACTTTCGCCGCGAGGCGAAACGTTTCCCGCACCCGCCGCATTGGCCGGCGGCGTTGTGGCGGTCGCACGCGCGGTGTTGTCGGACGCTGTGTCCGCGCCGTCTTTCACACCTGTCGCGCACGCGGCAAGTACCGCCGCGGTCAGGCCGACAGACGCCAGCCCGAGCCAAAATCGGCCCGCACGAGGCGCGGTCGCGTGTCTTGCGTTCAAAGACGGCGTGTGCGTGAATTCCGCAAGGGCAGAACCAGACAGGGCGGGCGCATCCGCAGAAGCCGGACGCGGCGAGATCGGCGAGTATTGCATGGGGGAAAGCGTACCGCCCCGGTACCTTCGACGCTGCGGAATCAGGCACCTTCGATCTATACTCGCCTCCTTGCGGAAGACCCGCCTGTGGACGACGACGTCGGCGTCCGCGAGAGGCTTCTCTCGAGTTTCCGCCTGATCCTGCGGGTTTGCCCGCCCACTCCTACTGCGATGCACACCGTGACGACCGCTACCACCGCCGCCGCGTCTGCCACCACCCTCGGCCCCACCGATACCTTCTACGGCCGCCATATTCCGCACACGGCCACCGAGACTGCCTCCATGCTGTCGGCCTGCGGCTATAGCACGATGGATGACTTCATCCACGCCTCAGTGCCTGCGACGATTCGCCTTGGTCGCGAAATGGAGATCGATGACCCGACCCGCACGGTCGTGGGCGTAGAACGCGGCGAAGCGGAAACACTCGGCGCACTGCACGCGCTTGCGCGGAAAAACGAAGTTTTCCGCTCCTACATCGGCATGGGCTATGTCGACACGATCGTGCCCGGCGTGATCCTGCGCAACATCCTCGAGAATCCGCAGTGGTACACGGCGTACACGCCGTATCAGGCCGAAGTCGCGCAGGGTCGTCTCGAAGCGCTCTTGAACTTCCAAACGATGATCTCGGAGTTGACCGGCCTCCCGCTCGCGGGCGCGTCGCTCCTCGATGAAGGCACCGCCGCTGCGGAAGCGATGAACATGTGCCACGGCATCACAGGTGAAACGCGCACGAAGTTCTTTGTGGCCGAAGATTGCCATCCGCAAACGATTGCCGTCGTCGAGACACGCGCGAAGTGGCTTGGTATTGAAGTGGTTGTCGGAAACCCCGAGAAATTCGCGGCAAATGACGGATTCTCTGATGCGTTCTGCGGTGCGCTTGTGCAGTATCCAACGACCGACGGTCGCATCGAGTGCTACAAGTCGTTCACCGAGAAGGCCCACGCCAAGGGCGCGCTTGTTGTTGCGGCATGCGATCCGCTTGCGCTCGTGTTGCTCGCGACGCCTGCGTCGTGGGGCGCCGACATCGCCGTCGGCAGCGCGCAACGCTTCGGTGTACCAATGGGCTTCGGCGGCCCGCACGCGGCGTTCATCGCGACAAGCGAGGCTTACGTGCGCAAACTTCCAGGCCGCATCATCGGTGTGTCGCGCGATAGCCACGGCAACCGCGCGCTGCGTATGGCGATTCAAACGCGCGAACAGCACATTCGCCGCGACAAGGCCACTTCCAACATCTGCACGGCGCAAGTGTTGCTGGCCGTGATGGCCGGCATGTACGGCGTGTATCACGGGCCCGAAGGCTTGAAGAAGATCGCAGATCGCGTGCATCGCCTCACGGTGACGCTCGCGCGCGGGCTCGCGAAACTCGGCCACGACACTGGGAACGGCGGCAAGGACGCGTTCTTCGACACACTGCGCGTCAAGCTTGGTGGCGGCATTTCGACCGCAGATGTGCTCGCTGCTGCTGCAAAGGCGCGCGTGAATGTGCGCTCGTACGGCGATGGCACGCTGGGCGTGACGCTCGATGAATCGACGACGCTCGCCAACATCGACACGCTGATTGCTGTCTTCGCGGGCGGCAAGTCGGGCGCATCGACCGCGCTCGCTGTCGAAGCAAAAACAGGCGTGATTCCCCCGGTTTTCGCGCGCACCGGCGCCTTCATGCAACATGACGTGTTCAACCGTTACCACGGCGAGCACGAGATGCTGCGCTACATCAACAAACTTGTGTCCAAGGACTTGAGCCTTGTGCACTCGATGATCACGCTCGGTTCATGCACGATGAAGCTGAACTCGACAAGCGAGATGATTCCGGTGACGTGGCCTGAATTCGGCCAGATTCACCCATTCGCGCCACGCGAGCAGTGGCTCGGTTACGCGGAAATGTTCCGCACGCTTGAGAACTGGCTTTGCGAAGCGACCGGCTTTGCTGCGATGAGTTTGCAACCAAACGCGGGTTCGCAAGGTGAGTACGCGGGAATGCTCGTGATTCGCGCGTATCACGAACATCGCGGCGAAGCACATCGCGATGTGTGCCTCATTCCAACCTCGGCGCACGGCACGAATCCAGCAACCGCGGTGATCGCAGGCATGAAAGTTGTGCCTGTCGAATGCGACGGTGATGGCAACATCGATCTTGCAGACTTGGCGAAAAAGGCTGAAGAACATGCCAAGAATCTCGGCGCGTTGATGATCACCTATCCGTCGACGCACGGCGTCTTTGAAGAGGGCATCAAGGAAGCGTGCGCGATCATTCATCGTCACGGCGGCCAGGTCTATATGGATGGCGCGAACATGAACGCGCAAGTTGGCCTTACGAGCCCCGGTCACATCGGTGCCGATGTGTGCCACCTCAACCTGCACAAGACGTTCTGCATTCCGCACGGCGGCGGCGGACCGGGCATGGGCCCGATCGGCGTTGCGGCGCACCTCAAGGATTTCCTCCCTGGTCACCCGGTGAGCCGCCCGCTTTCGGCGGGTCGTCACGCGATTGGCCCGATTTCGGCCGCGCCATATGGCAGCGCGTCGATCCTTGTGATTTCGTGGATGTACATCGCGATGATGGGCGCGAAGGGCCTGAAGAGCGCGACCGAAGTCGCGATCCTCAACGCGAACTACATGGCCGCGCGCTTGAAGGGCCACTACAACGTGCTCTACACGAACAAGCACGGCCTTTGCGCGCACGAGTTCATTCTCGACAGGCGTCCGTTCGACAAGTCGGCGGGCATCAAGATCGACGACATCGCAAAGCGCATGATGGACTACGGTTTCCATGCGCCGACGATGTCGTGGCCTGTGCCGGGCACGCTGATGATCGAGCCGACCGAGAGCGAGTCGAAGGCAGAACTCGACCGCTTCTGCGACGCGCTGATTGCGATTCGCGCGGAAATCCGCGCGATTGAAGAGGGCCGCGCCGACAAGGTCGACAACGTGCTCAAGCACGCGCCGCACACAGCGGCCGCTGTGACCGCAAGCGAATGGACGCACAAGTACTCGCGCGAAGAAGCGGCGTACCCCGCACCGTGGCTCAAGGACTTCAAGTTCTGGCCAGCGGTCGGTCGCGTCGACAATCCGTACGGCGACCGCAATCTCGTCTGTGCGTGCGAACCGATGTCGAGCTATTCGTGATTTGAGCGCTCGCAGTTTGAGCGCTCGCGACTGCGCGGGCAGCTGAAGCTTCGCTTCAGGGGCCCGCTTTCGCTCGCTCTGGTCAGCCTCGCGGCGAGTGAATCGCCGCGGGCTGAGGTGAGTTGTGGGTTGAGCGCTCGCGACTGAGCGG
>CAIWCL010000251.1 GCA_903911205.1 uncultured bacterium | reverse complement strand
TGTCGATGACATCACGCACGTCGTCAACTACGACATGCCCGAGGACCCTGAGGTGTACATCCACCGCATCGGCCGCACCGCGCGCGCGGGTCGCAGCGGCGTTGCGTGGAGTTTTGTTTCGCCCGATCAAGGCGAACTCCTCACCAACATCGAAATGCTTGCGAACGTCGAGATTCCCGTCACGGAATACGACGACTTCAAGCCGGGCCCGATCCCCGCCGACGTCTCCGCGATGCGCGAATACGAGGCGAAGCGCAAGGAAGAAGCGCAGGTCGCCCGCAATCGCCACGCGGGGCCAGAGATTCCGGTCGTCGCTGAACAAGTCGATCCCAATTTGTTCCCGGATGGCATCGTGCCAACCGCGCTTCCCGGTCGCCGACTCGGCGGACGCGCGGCGACACGTCGGCGCTAATCAACACCACGCGCGTCCACGTGCATCTCTACATGCATCTCCACATGCATCTCCACATGCATCTCCACATGCATCTCTAGACGAGTTTTGCGCCAACCGCCCTGTTTTCATTTCGTCGTGCATCACCATTCATTCGACTTTATCCGTGTTCATCCCGAGGTCCGCGAGGCACTTGCCGCGCGTCGGCCTGTCGTCGCGCTTGAAACTGCAGCAGTCACGCATGGCCTGCCGCGCGAAGAACTGACGCGTTTCCCGCGGTATTTCGACACGGTTGCTCCGACCGTGCGCGAGGCCTTTCGCGGTCGACCGGCGAACGCTGCCCTTGGCCGCGCACTTGCCGCGGCGGTGCGTGCGGAGGGGGCTGTTCCCGCAACGGTCGGAATGATGCACGGCAAACTCGTCATTGGCCTCACCGATGACGAAGTCGACGAACTCGCGGCCATGCGGAGCGTGCGCAAGATTTCATCGCGCGATGTTGCTGCAGCACACGTCGATGGAGCAAGCGGTGGAACGACGGTGGCAGGAACGATCCTTGCATGCCGTTTGTCGACGCCCACACGGATTCGAGTCTTCGCGACGGGCGGGATCGGCGGCGTTCATCGCGGCTACGCGCAGCGACCGGACATCTCTGCGGATCTCCTCGAGATTCGCGATGGCGGCACGATGGTGGTGACTGCCGGCGCGAAGTCGATCTTGGATGTTCCCGCAACACTTGAGATGCTCGACACACTCGGTGTCGCGACGGTTGGGTACGGAACCGGACATTTCCCGCTCTTTCTGTCCGCGGGAACCTCCGCGCTTCGCACAAGTGCCGAGGCTCGCGATGCACGCAGCGCCGCGTTCATTTTCGCCGCGCAGCAAGCAATCGCATCTGAGCGCGGCATGCTCCTTTGCGTTCCGCCCCCCGCTTCCGATGCACTACCAACCGAACTGATGGAAGCGGCGATCGCCGAAGGACTCGCCACGTGCGCGCGCGGCGGTGTGACTGGGGCAGAGGTCACGCCTGTACTTCTCGCAGCCGTTGCGAAGGCGACCTCTGGGACGAGCCTTGCCACCAATCTCGCGGTTCTCGTCCACAACGCGCAAGTCGGCGCGCACGTTGCCAAGGCCATGCATGCGGGCGGCGCTTGACATCCGTGCGCGGCTCTGTTTGACTACTTTGGTCAGCGATTGGACTGCGTCAATGGACGCGTCCGACCTGACAACCACGCCACGTTGATGAGATATTGATGGCGGAAGGAAGACTTGAGAAGTTGCGTCGGAGTTGGGGTTGAACGTCGGCTTCGACGTCGCCCTGAACATCCGCCGTGCAGTACGGCTCGTAACGGAGCCCGAACCGCAGTTCGTATCTGAAGCACGGACTGAAGCACGGACTGAAGCACGGACTGAAGCACGAGCTGAAGCACGGACTGCGACTTTGAAGCCTCTTCCCACTCCCGTCTGAAGTGGTGCGCGCGACTCATCGCGCGCACCGCGCATCGAGCATCTGGTGGCTTCCCTCGCTGAGGCGCTTTCGAGAGATCGCTCTCTTCCTCTGCGAACCCTTCGCGCTTTGCACATCGGCCTACTGCCGACGAGAGACCATCGCGCGGAGTCTGCCCTCGGTTGGATGCTGACCCCATCGTCGCATTCTGCCCGCGAGTTCTTCTTGCAAGCTTTATCCAACGGCCGAACTTATGCCCGCCAAAGACCGTCCCGAGAAGGAACCCGTGAAGAAGCCCTCTGCAAAGGGAGCAGCGAAGCCAGCTGCACCCAAGAAGGCGGCAGAGACGAAGGCCGCGACCACGAAGGCCGCGACCACGAAGGCCGCGACCGCGAAGGCGGCAGAGACGAAGTCCGCCGCCACGAAGGCTGCGTCCACGAAGGCTGTGACCACGAAGGCTGTGTCCACGAAGGCTGTGTCCACGAAGGCTGTGACCACAAAGGCTGCGACCACGAAGGCTGCGACCACGAAGGCTGCGACCACGAAGGCTGCGACCACGAAGGCTGTGACCACAGAGC
>CAIWCL010000250.1 GCA_903911205.1 uncultured bacterium | reverse complement strand
TCGAACCGCTCGGGTACGCAGGCGGCAGCGGCATCGAAGCAATGGATGTATCGACGACTGGTGCGGCAGTAGGTCGAGCGTTCATCGAAGGTTCGTGGCAGGCTGTGCGTTGGAGTCCGAGCGGCGTCGCCACCGTGCTGCCGCCGCTCAAACCAGGCCTTCCAACAGAGGCGTTCGCCGTCGGACTCGACGGAACTTCGGCTGGGGCATCGGGTGGCCGCGCGGTGTGGTGGTTCGGAAACGGCACGGTCACGCCGCTTCTTCCAGCGGGAAGTCAGAGCGAGGCAACAGCGATCGCCGGACATTCAGCCGCGGGAAATCCGCTTGGCTTTGCGATCTTCGGCACGCACGCAGGCGCAACGCGGCTCTTCCGCGCGATCGGCCCTTCACAGTGGACAGACCTCGGCCCCTTCGACGCATCGGCGCAGTTTCTCAACTTCGAAGTGGTCGCCGCGCCGCAGCCCGATCTCATGCTCGCGCATGCGCGCACGCCGCTCTACCAGCGCATTCCTTTTGTTTGGACGCTCGGTGATGCGCTGCGACGACTGGATCGATCGATCGTGAATCTCGACGGAGCGGGCTTGTCGAACATCGAAATCGTCGATGCGAATTCCTCAGGCACCATACTCATCAACGCGGGTGCGACGCTCGCGCCCTACATGTTGGTGCGGCTCGAACTGGGCGATACCAACGGAGACGAGCGCGTGAACGGCTCGGATCTTGCGCTGCTCTTGGCAACGTGGGGCACGGTGCCAACAGGTCGACGCGGTGCGGCCGACTTCGATGGCGACGGTGATGTTGACGCCGCGGATCTCGGAATTCTCCTGTCGCATTGGGGTTGACGCGTCCGACGCCGATCGGGAGGAGTCATACTGCGCGTCATGTCGAGTTCGAAGATGAACGAATTCCGTGGCGGTCGTTATGCAGGCCTGGGACGTCTGCCCGTGCGGCTCGTGATCTTGATCGGTCTCGCCTGTTCGGCTCCAACCGCGCACGCACGGGCGCAGGAAGCAACCGATGAGGAGTCGGCTGAGACCTCAACGGAAGCCACGTCGAGCACCGCGTACGAGCCCGATGAGCGCGTTGTCTGGACCGGAGAGATTCAGGGAGAGCCTGCGAAGCTCGTGATGTCGCCAAAGTCGCCCACCGTCGTCGGCATTTTTCTCGCGTGGTATGGGCCAGTCGCTCGAACCGGTGGTGTGGCGGCTGGAAGTGCGGTTGCAACGTACGGCGATCTGCGATCGGCGGCGAACTTCCGGATTGAAGCGGACCGAGAGCCTCTTGCACAAGTGCCGCTCCCAGCACTTGGGAGATGGAACGTCGAAGTCGTTCCGCCCGTTGCCGATGCGGAAAAAGTCTTTGCAAAACCGATCACGTTCGCCATCACGGCTGGTGAAAGCACGGTCGAACCCCCACCGAAGCGACGGCCGATTCGATCATTCTTTCGGCAACCTCAGGTTCGTTACACCATCATCGGCGTTGGATGCTTCGTCGCTGCGATCCTCATTATCGTGCGAAGCTATCGCGGTTGATGGATATGTTCGAGTGAGTCTCCCGACTAGAGAAGCGTTGCCACGATGTTGATCGCCGATGCCAATCTGGCCTTGATCATTCCGCCACTCGTTGGGAGCGCACTCGCGCTTCTGTGCGTTTGGGCTGCGGTGCGCGCCTCGCGCATGCGGCGCTTCATCGACGACATGCCGACCTCGAAGGCCGCAGGGGTCTTCATCGGCGATGTCGAGCTTCAAGGTACCGCCGAGACAACGCGCCCTTTCACAAGTTTCCTGTGGGGCGGCCCGTGTGTTCTCTACAGATGGAGTGTTGGCGAACACTGGAGTCGTACGGTGACGGAAACGTACACCGACTCGAAGGGGAATGTTCGCACGCGAACCCGCCGTGAGTCGGGCGTCACCACCGTCGCCGCAGGTGGCGAGTCTGCGCCGTTCTACCTCCTCGACGATACCGGGCATCTGCTTGTACGGCCGGAGGGCGCGAAACTCGAAACGCGCACGGTGTTCGCGCGCACGGTCGGGCGCGGTGACCCGCTTTACTACGACAAGGGCCCATCGGGCGCGGTCGCGCATTCCGATCATCGTCGCACCTTCACCGAAGAAGCGATTCCACTGCATCACGCGATCTTCGTGATGGGAATGGCGCGAGAACGAACGGACGCGGTTGCCGCTGAAATTGCGGCAAGTCCCGATGCCGTGCACTTTCTGATTTCCGTGCGCGATGAGAAAGCGATTTCGGGCGGCTACGCCTGGGGCACGTGGCTTTGGGCCATTTTCGGCTTCATTCTCTTCGTCGTTGGCGTAGTGATTGCGGAACGAAATGGGCGTTTCCTCCAAGAGACCACGATTGCGATCTATGTCGGTGCGGTGACTGCTTTCGCGGCGATGTACGGACTCGCATGGTCGCTGACGGTGTTCAACTCCATGCTGCGACTTCGTCAACGCGCGCGACGGGCGTGGTCGAACATCGATGTCGAGTTGAAGCGCCGCCATGATTTGATTCCGCGACTTGCGGAATGCGTGAAGGGTTTCGCCATGCACGAGCGTGACACGCAGCAGTTGGTTGCGCTGCTTCGTTCGCAGTATGCGATTGCGCCGGAGGAAGCTCGGGGTTCCGGTGCGAAAGTCGTTGGTTTGGCCCCAACGTTGATGCTGCTTCGCGAGGGATATCCGAGTCTCAACGCTTCGGAGTCATTTCTTGCGTTGCAACGCGAACTCGTCATCACCGAGAGTCGCATCGCCATGGCACGCACGTACTACAACGGCGTTGCGAAGGCGTTCAACACGCGGCTGAGCGTGGTGCCAGATGCGTGGCTTGCATCGGTCGCACGACTTCAGCCGTTTGCGTTCTTCGAGGCGACGGGGCTTGAGCGCCAGAGCGTGCGCGTGGATTTCGCGAAGTGAGAACTGAAGCGCTCAGCGCACGCGGACAACGCCGAGCCGGTCGACCGCGTGAATCGCGTTGTCGTCGCACCACAGCGAGCGCAGCTGCTCCTCCGAGAGAAGGAGCATCAGTTGTTCCTCGAGCGTATCCGCGTCGAGGATGCGCAGGGTTCCGTCGGCGCCGCCGGTCACGAGACGTGAGCCGTCGGGCGTGACGGCCATGCACGACGCCCGCGTGCGCTGTCGGCGCGACTCGGCGAGGACATGGCCGTCGCGCGCATCGAGCGCCACGACGAGTCCGTCGCGGTCGGCGGCGAAGACGCGCAGGCCGTCGGTCGACGCGGCGACATCGGTGCAGCTTGCACCGATCGGGAGCCGCCAACGCTCGCGCCCATCGCGCGCATCGAGCGCCACGCAGCCGAGCGTGCGCGACGCCACGAAAACGCCGCGGTCGACGCCGTCGAGCGCGAGCGACGGAATGCCCTGTGGTTCGTGAATGTCGTCGGAGCGGAGGGCGATCGTCGACCAACGCACGCGTGCGGTCGCCGTCTCGACAAGCGAGATCGTTCCGCACTCCCGCAGGAGAAGAACGGTCGAATCATCGGGCGCGATCGCTACGCGCGAGACGAGGCCCTCGCCTGGAATCGGAGGAAGGCGTTTCTCGAGGCCAGTCGCGACTTCGGAGAGGCGCGGCTCGGGGCGCGCCGCGGTGGATGGATCGATGCGCAGCGCACGGCCCGTGCGCGAGTGTGGCTCGATCAAGCCGCGGCCGATCCATGCATCGCGCGCCTCCGGCGGGGCGATCGTGAGCGCGCCCTGCGACGCCGTCGCCAGCGAGCCATCGGGCGCGGCGGCCAGCGACCAGACGATGTCGTCGGCAAGCGGGATCGCGGCGATCGCGGATCCATCCTCGATCCGCCAGAGCCGCAGCGAGCCGTCCGCGCCGGCGGAGAGGATGCGCGCCGGTTCCGTGCGTGTGTCGATCTCGATGCTCCACACCGCATCGTGATGGCCACGCGCGGTCCAAAGCGGCTTCGGACGACGCGGGTCGTACAGTCGGACTGTGCGATCCCAGCCCGCAAGGGCAAGATGATTCCCATCAGGCATCCAGCGCAACGCGACTTGAATTGCCTTCGGCGTTTCGAAGCGCGTGATGACCTTGAGTGTGTTCTCGGCGTGCACAAGAAGCACAGCGCCCAAATGTCCAGCAACCGCGATCAAACTTGGGTCTGTAGGGGAAAATGCAACCGCACGTAGGTTCCCAAGGTCGAGTTCAAGCGCTGCGATGACACGATCGGGTTCATCGATCGAGCGCAACTCAACAGCCCCGCGCGCTACTGCGATCGTTCCATCTGGCGCGATGGCGATGGCGCAACTGTTCGGCATTGGCTCTTCGCGTGGCACGCTCGCACGCACGGTGCCATTGGCTGCGTCGACAACCGTAAGTCCGCCATCTCGATCAACGAACGCGACACGCGAGCCATCCTTCGTGGTCGCGACGGAATTCGTGACTGTGCGATTCGCAGGCACTGCCCATGTGCGACGCCATGGCATGTGCGCATGTGGTGTCGAGTGTTCAGGGCCAGTGTTTGGCTCAAATCGTGCGAGAATCGGCCCGTCGGCTGTGCCCGGCGGATAGCCCACGGCAAGCACACTCGTTGCATCGGCTCGGATTGCGGCGTACCAATCGCCGAGGGCGATCGTGGTGCCGCGCAGTCCCAGTGCGCGATCAATGATGGCGCGCTCGATTGAGCCGTCATCCTCGCTGAGTGCGGCAGCATGCTGTTCCACAAGCATGAGATCGCCCGCGTCAATCGCACGCGCGGCTGCACTGAGATTGGCAAGTCGCGCTTCATGCCGAGCCGTTTGCGCGAAAGAAAGCGAAATGCTCGTGGTTGCAACAAGCACAGCGGCCGCGCATGATCCGATGGCGACGGCGCGACGATGGCGTCGAATGGCGCGAAGAAAGCGCTCACGCGTCGATTGCAATTCGGCAAGGACGGGCTCACCTGCGAGATGTCGCCGCAGATCTTCCGCGAACTGCGAAGCGCTTCGATAGCGTTCACTGGGATCGGTTGCCGTCGCCTTCGCAACGATGCGATCGAGATCGCCGCGAAATGCACGGTGTACCGTCGCGAGTCGCCGTGCTGTCGATGCGTTGGCGTGCAGCTCATGCATCATCCCAGCGAGTGTGTTTGCGTGAAAGGCTCGAAATGGCCGCTGCGCCAGCAGTTCGTACAGCATCGCGCCGAGTGCAAAGACATCGACGCGTACGTCAGGAGGCGACGCAACATCAAGTGATTCTGGTGCCGCATACGCAAGCGTGCCCACGATGCGAGGTCCAAGTGCGTGCATCGTTTGCTGCGGGTCGAGTGCAAGTAACTTTGCAACCCCAAAGTCGATGAGGACGGGATGCCCAGTGAGGTCAACCAGAATGTTGCTTGGTTTGAGATCCCTGTGAATGATGCCGCGACCATGCGCGAAGGCAACGGCATCTGCGATGGAGATCATCATGCGAATGCATGCATCGATGTCTGAGGCGCGCGACACATCGAGCGTTCGCCCCCAATCCGAGAGTGTGTGCTTTCCAGGCACATACTGCATGGCAATCCAACGGCGTCGCAGCGCGCCGATGCGAACCTCACCAGTTTGGTAAAGCCGAGCGATCGAAGGGTGCTCAAGACTTGCGAGTGTTTCTGCCTCGCGATGTAAGTCGCGGCCGCCGGCAAACTCGGGGAAGAGCATCTTCAGTGCAACTTCACGGGAAGGCATTGTTTGATGCGCGCGATACACCTCGCCTGTTGCGCCGTGCCCAAGGAATTCGGCGATCGTGAAGGCACCAATGGTTGTATGGATCGGAAGCGAGCGCGCAGTCTGCGCGGTGTCCGCGAGATCGAACGCTTTCGTGGATACCGCCGGGTTCTGCGTGGTATCCATGGGCGATTCTGCAATGTGCTCAAGTTCGGCGTGTCGATCGAAGAGAGCGCGCGCAGCCTCTTGAATCGCTGGCGCGAAGGCCGTAATTTCTTGATCGCGTCCTTCCACAAGCGCCGTGAAGCACGCATGCAGGGCTGCAACCTGTGCAGGATCCTCTCGGTCGCCGTGGTGTCCATCAGGCATCACACCACGATTTTACGAAATCACTGCCCGCTTGATCGCCCCTGTACGCTTGTGTGGAACAGCATGCGATGGAGAGCGGTCATGGACACGGGTTTCCGCAGGAAATCCATGCAGTGCGGTTGGAGTCTTTCAGGGAGACCCTCTCGAAGGTATGGGAGCTTGAGAATGCGCGTGGTGGCGTTGTGAGTGCATTGGAACGAGGCACACATTCATCTCCCGACGACCGTCGTCGGATCGTCGAAGAGTTGCTTGCGCGGCAGGCAGCCGGCGGCGATGGCGCAACGCAAGCACTGCAAGCATTGTGGCGCGAAATCTATGCGGAGGTCCATCGACTCGCACGGTCGATGCTTTCGCGCGAAGGCTTGCGGAAACCTATCGAGACCACGGTGCTTGTACACGAGCTGTACATCAAAATGGGCGGTGCGACCTTCGAAAATCGTGCGCACTTGTTTGGATCGCTCGTACGCATGATGGGGCAGATTGTGACCGACGCGGCGCGACGCGCGGCGCGCGAACGGCGCGCTGGTGAGTGGCTGGTCAGCGAAGGTCGTGGACTTTCGCTCGATACGCCGGCGCTCGGTTTGCCTGCGGATGGCTCGGGGGAGATGAGCGCTCGCGTGATTGAAGTTCTTGAGCGACTTGAGAACTTGGCGGGGCGGCCTGCTGCAGTTGCGTGGCTGCGCTTTGTTGGTGGATTGACGATCGAACAAGTTGCCGTCTGTCTCGATGTGTCTGAGCGCACGGTGAAAACGGATTGGGCGTTTGCGCGAGCTTGGATGCATCGGGAGTTGTCTGCGCCTACTGCGGTATCGCGCGACGCGGCGGTCAAGCCGCCCGACGCGCGTGGGGAAGCGTGACGGAGCTCACGGCGGTGACTGCAACGGTTTCGAGAGCGAAGGAGATCGGCATGGATACGAAAGGTGATCGATTGGCAGCGGATTCTGCTGCGATTCCAGTGCGGCCATCTCGTGCGACCAACGAGTTGTTGCGGCGAGATCACATGCGTTGGGATGAAATTCAGCGGCTGTTCGAGCTGTGCCGGGAACGGCCGCGCGACGACTGGCACGCGTTGCTTCGGGCCGAATGCGAGGGCCGTGAAGGCATCGCGTTTGAGGTGATGTCGCTCCTCGTTGCGGCCGAGAACCTGCCGCCGATCGAGGAGCCGGCATCGATGTCGAAGGTAGTCTGAGAGATTTCTGCCCTTTCGGGTAGTTTGGGACGCACGTGTCCTGTCGGAAGTTCTCGTCCGGCGATTTCGTGCATACAGCCACGTTTCAACTTGAGGAGTTTGAAGATGCGTTCCGAGTCGATGGTCGGTGTCTTGGCGATGGCGGTCGCGGTGGCATGCGCGGGCGGCAGCTCGGCGTTCGGCGGTTCCGGCTGCCCGACCGTCATCCATGTTCCGAAGCAGGCTGCATCGATTGACGCTGCGATCGCGCAGGCGTGCCCCGGTGTGCCGCTTGAGGTGGTCGTCGCGCCAGGCACGTGGACGATGGAGATCGACACGGGCGATCCGCTCATCGACATCACGATTCGTGGTGTAGACAAAGAGACGACCATCATCACAGGTGGAAAGCCGGGCACACTCCTCAACGCGCGGTACGGATCTGCGGTGCTGCTGAAGCACCTCACGCTCTCCAATGCCGTGCAATCAGGCTCAACCGTCGAGGATCTTGCGTGGGATCTCTCGTTCGACGACTGCATCGTCGAAGGTTGCGTGGGCGCATTCCTTTTTGGTGCGCCCGCGTCTCGTCCCGCCGCAAGCAAGACGCGCTTCGAAAATTGCGTCGGTTCAAGTTACGCCGTGCTCTATCTCGAATCGCATGATGTTTCGAATTGCGAGTTCGTCGACTGCGCGCGCCCTGTCATCTCGTGGGGAACATCGGAAATCACCGATTCGACCTTCATCGGATCCTCCGGTTATGCCGTTCAAACGCGCAGCAACTTGACGGTCGCGCGTTGTTCCTTTCAGCAGAGCGTTGGACATGCGGTGGTTGGTATCGCCAATCAGCCGATCACTGGAACGATTGTCGACAGTCAGTTCGTCGGTGGTTCCGACAGTGCCATCGTCGACACATACTTCAACCCCGCGACAGTGTCTGATGCCGCGGGGAGTTGGAACATCGTTGGAAGCACATTCATCGACAACACGACGGCCACGAAAGGCGGTGCGATTCGCGTCGGCATCAATCGTGCCGTGACGCTCGCCGATTGTCAGTTCCTCGGAAACACCGCGGCTGAACCCGGTGGCGCATTTGCGCAGGAATTCGGCGGCTACGCGCAACGGTTGGAAGCGGATGGCTGCACCTTTATTGGGAACTCGTCGACTGGAAGCGTGGGCGGCGCGCTGTCGGTCGTTGGTTGGTATGGAATCATGGAACTCAGCGGGTGCACATTTCGAGAGAACACCGCCCTCGCATCAGGTGCGATCGTTCTCGACCGCACGGTGATGGTCGTTGAGGATTGCGTCTTCGAGGACAATGCAGCGACCAAGGTGTTTGCAGGCGCGATCTCGACACTCATTGCGCGTCCGGGCAGCGTGATTCGGCGCACAAACTTTATCGAGAACTCTGCCGCAACTTCCGCGGGAGCGTTACACCTCTATTCCTACAGTCACGTAGACCTCGAGGACTGTGTGTTCCGTGGCAACTCCTCCGTGTCGAGTGGTGGCGCAGTGGTCTCCGATCTCGCGTGCGAGGTCGACATCACACGCTGCCACTTCGAAGGGAACACGGCGCTGAGCGGATCGGCCGTTGTCGGCTCTGGACCGAATTTCGTGCTTGCGATGAGCGATTGCTCCGTCGCGGGTGAGATCAACACATCGGCAGAGCAGCATCCGGTGCTTGCCGACGAACAAGGCCTCACGGTCGCTACGACGACTTTCTGCGCAAGCGGTGCGAGCCCGTTGAGCGCGCTCGTCGCTGACGCCGGCGGCAACTGCATCTCGCAGTTCTGCACCGACTTCGATGCGAACGGCGTTCCCGACGCGTGCGAGTGCGCCTCGAATCCTGCGCTTCCTTCGTGCTGCATGGGTGACCTCTTCAACGACGGCGCGGTGAACGCCGCCGACCTTGCGGTGGTGCTCACGCAGTGGGGCGAGAAGGGCGCCGGGCTCGAGGCTGACCTTGATGGCAACGGCGTCGTTGACGGCACAGACCTCGCGATCGTGTTGTCGAACTGGGGCGCATGCCAATGACGCTGCGGTGAGGCGAAGTACCTCAGGATGACGCCGCGGGAAACGCTCCCACATTCATGTGGAGTGCATCGTTTGCGAGCGCGCCGACTCGACTTCGCTCTCGTGACGACTAGCGTGTCTTCGATGTGATCTCTTCACATCAGGGGCAGGCCATGATTCGAACGCCGTTTCAAGCGCTTTCTACTCTGTCGCATCTGACTTTCGGTGTCAGAACTCCATCAAGCGGCGACCTCGTGGCGGAGAGCGCGGATGAATCGTCGAGCGAGCACGCCGCATCGATGTTCGATGCATTGACGCGCGAGCAACTCGTCGAGTGGATTCTGGCCGCCGCGTTGGTCGTGGTCGGATTGAGTTTGCTCTTGCGGTCGCGCACTTGGATCGAAGCGTTTTCAAGCGCTGCAACCCATCCACTCGCACCACTTGTGACGGGGCTTTACGCATTACTTTCTGGGCTGTTCATCGTGTCGCTACACAACGTCTGGACGAGTGATGCACGCGTCATCGTGACGCTGATTGGGTGGGTCGCGCTTGCGGCTGGTGTGCTCTTTCTTCTGATTCCTGAGACCTACCGCGCCCTTCTACGCCGTGTTCCGATCACGCCGCAGTTGGTCGCGCTGCGTGGTCTGCTTCGAATTGCGCTTGGCGGCACCATCGTCGGCTATCTGCTCTCGCAGGGCTGACGGCGAACGCGCCCGCAACAGACAGCGCTCCCCCTCGGAGCGCGGCAGGGGGCGAAACGCCCTCTGCACAGGCTGGGCGGCGGGGGCCGATGCATCGGTTCTCCGCCGCCCGCCGCATTTTTAGGACGTTGTCAGAGCGCGTCGTTCGTTCGCCAAACGCGGACAAAAGTATCCGGAATAGCGATTCCTCGGCGAGAAAATGGCTACTCTTGCCGATACTGGATCCCTCGCTCCGTGGCGAGTGCGCGTGTCGGTGTGTGTTGCGGCGCACACCTTGCCCGTCACTCCATCCGGTACTGAAATCGATATCGACGCCAGTCGTTCGTAGGAATAGTCATGACCACCTTTGCTACCGGCACCAACCTCGTTGACAAGGTCTCGCTTCAAAATCGTCTCTTCGCAGCGCTCTCCGCAATGTTCGCGAAGGAAGTGCCGCTCTATGACAAGTCGCTGCTCGTGAATCACGCGACGAATCGCGCGATTTGCACGCTGCTCTCGAAGCTCTATCCAGGCTTCACGATGAGCGATGAAGACCTCGAGCGCACGTCCGGTGAACGCCATGGCGCGATTCGCATCGGTCGCCCCGACGAATACCGCTGGATTGGCCGTCTCTTCGCGTGCTTCGCGATGGAGCCGCACAACTTCTACGACATGACCTGCGTTGGCGCGAAGAGTCAGCCGATCATCGCGACGGCGTTTCGTTCGGTGATTCGGCCCGAGCATCGCGTTTTCACGTCGCTCTTGATGACCGACTACTTCGACCCTGAAACACGCACGCGCATCGAGGAACTCCTTGCAAAACGTACGGTGTTCTCGCCGCGCGCGAAGGAACTCATTGAGAAGAGCGAACGCCAAGGCGGACTCGCCGCGGCAGATGCGGATGATCTCATTCGCGAATGCACGGAGCGGATCTTCAAGTGGACGGGCGCCGCTCACGGGTACACGCTCTACAAGGATCTCTCGGCGGCCGGATTCAAGATTGCTGCGGATATCTCGTGCTTCCAGTCGCATCACCTCAATCACCTGACGCCGAACACGTTCTCGATCGATCTCTACACCGCAGCGATGAAGCACTGCCTCGGCGAGCAAGACGCCACGTGGTTCGCAGCACGCGCAGAAACCGTGCTCGGCCGCATCGCTGCGGAAGCCGCGGCAGACACGCATCGCGATTCGATGAAGTTGCATTTCAAGCACATCGCACTCGACGAGATTGCAGCGTGGGAACGCGCGAAACTTTCCGCAGGCGAAATGAGTGCGCTTGTGAAATCGCTCGCCGCGGCGTTGACGGCGGAGTTCACAAAGCCCGAGTACGCGCTCTCAAAGTTGAAGCACGCGGGATTCAAGGATTTCACGGAGGGACCGAGCGAAGACACGCCGGTACTCCTTCGCCAAGACGCCTACAAGGCACTCACTGAGGCTGTGCGCTTCACGGAAGAGGATGGCACGGTGGCTGAGACGACGCACACCGCGCGATTCGGCGAAATCGAAGAGCGTTTCTACGCGTGCACGCCAACCGGTCGTGCGCTTTACGACACGTGTCTCGCGGAAGCTGACGCTGGCCGCGAGAAGGACCCGAGTCTTCCGAAGCGCGACATGGCTGCGTACGAGGCGGCATATCGCGCGCCATTCGCGCCGTTTGCGAAGACGCTGCCTGGATTGATCGGCCAGGGTTACGTCTACGCGCGATATGCGCCAACGGCGCAAGGCATCGCTGCTGCGAATGCTGGCCGCGCGTTGCCGAGCGACCTCATGAAACTCGTCGAACTCGGCTTCGTCGAGTACGAAGGCCAGCGCTACGAAGACTTCCTCCCCGTGAGTGCTGCGGGCATCTTCGCTTCGAACTTGCAGCAGTACGGCACGAAGTCGACGGCGCACGTACGCCCGACGTATTCGCAAGCGCAACTCGAGGAAATTCTCGGGAAGCGCATCATCGATTCGACCACGGTGTACGCAGGGATCGACGCCGAGTCGAAACTCGACACGTGGAAGAAACTCGGCCTTCTTGCGCAGGTTCCTGCGGCAGAGCGCAGTGCGTTGGAATCGGCCGTTTCCGCGTACCGAGCGGCGGTCGGCTTCGAACGGTGATTCGGAGCAGCTGCCCATCGTGCGTCTCGCGCTTGTGACATGTCGTGAACTTCCACGCCCCGATTGGGATCTTGCAATCCTCGTCGGGGCGTTCGCGTCGCGTGGTGTGACCGCGGAAATCGTCGCGTGGGAAGACGAGTCGATCGAGTGGCATACGTATGACGCGGCGATCGTGCGATCGACGTGGAATTACCTCGCGCATCTCGAGGCGTTTCGCGCGTGGATCGATCGCGTGTCCGCTGTGACACGATTGATCAACGGTCCCGCGGTGCTTCGTTGGAACTTGCACAAGTCGTATCTCGTCGAGTTCGCGCAGGCTGGTCTCGATGTTGTGCCAACCGTGTTGCATCGCGTAGGCGATGAAATTGATTGGGCTGCTCACTTCGCGCAGTTTGGTGAACTCGTCGTGAAGCCAGCGGTTTCTGCAGGAAGCTTCGCAACAATTCGCGTTGCGCGCGGAGATTTCCGATCGGTTGAAGTTCATCATCTCGAGCATGCAGAGCGCGATCTCCTCGTGCAGCCATGTCTCGCGTCGGTGGTCGTGCACGGCGAGTCCAACCTCGTCTATTTCGGCGGGCAATTTTCCCACGCGGTCCACAAAGGTGCGCGGTGGAAGAATGATGCGGAACAGTCGCGCGGACTGGTGGAACCAACGGCCGACGAACGCGCGCTCGCCGATCAGATCCTCGCACATGTCGGCTCGCTGCAACTCGGGGAGATTGCGTATGCGCGGGTCGATCTCGCGCGCGGTGCGGACGGGCAACCGCTCTTGATGGAGCTCGAAGTCCTCGAGCCTTCGCTCTTCCTTGATCGGATTCCCGCGCATGCAGCGATGCTCGTGGACGCGGTTTGCGGCGCGAATTGCGGCTGATGCGACACGGAGCGTTGAAAAATTTGCATCGTGCATGGCGCATGGCGCATGGCGCGTGGCGCATGGCGCGTGGCGCATGGCGCGTGGTGCCTGGTGAGTGGTGCACGGGCGCGCCTTTCCGTGTTGCGTTCACGGGATACAGGCGATGCAAGCCGCTGCGGACGACCGAAAATCACGCGCTCTCCGCAACGACTCGACCAATTTCTAACCTCGTCGGTGGGATTGCTTGCCTCGCCGCGCGTTGAGGGCTACGTTCACAGCCCGTCGGGTTGTTCTCGAGGCGCTTGGGAGGCGCCGCAACAACTCGGCCAAATCGAAAAGGGATGGACTTCATGCACGTTGGATTGTTCACCGCATGTGCGGTTGCTGTTGTGGGTTGTGTCGCGGCATCATCGTCGGCGGCGATCACGGATTTCACCGAGAACTTCGCTGCCGGCCCACAGAACTGGCGGAATTCGAATGGTGCGTCGGTGCTGAATTGGTCTGCCACGGGCGGCCCCGACGGCGGCGCCTACGTCACGAGCATTTTCAACCTGAGTTCAACCACCGTCGGCGGTTTCCCGCCAACCGTCATTCGCGCGCAGCAGTCGTACGGATCGTCTGGCGGCGCGTACGTGGGTAACTGGATCGCCGCTGGCGTGACGGGTGTTTCCTTCTCGTTCCGCCACAATCTTTCGGAGTCGGTCACGGTCACAGGCCGCTTTGCGACGCCCGTGAACACGCCAGGCGCATCGACGATTTCGTCGGTCGCAGTCCTGCCGAACACGTGGACCACGATTTCCTTCGACCTTCGTGAAGGTAGCAGCGACATCATTTCGCTCGGTGGCGGAACGTACGCGGCGATCTTCTCCAACATCGGCAACATGCAGTTCGGGTTCACGGTTCCTGCGGCACTCGCAGGCCAGAACATTGACGGCAGTTTCGACCTCACGAACTTCGCGATTGTTCCGGCGCCCGGAGCGCTCGCGTTGCTTGGCTTGGCGGGGCTTGCCGGCAACAGCCGTCGTCGCCGCTGACGTTGCTGCGAGTCATCGCGAGTCATCGTCTTATCGTCGGTCGGCGCGAGTCGGCCGGAGGCGCCCGTCGCGTATCTTGCGCTTCCGATGAAGCCCGTTCGCCCCACGCCTCCCACGCCTGCCGAACTTGATCGCCTTCTCAAGGCGGGTGATCTCGAGGGAGCACTTCGTGTTGCGGATGCGCTCGTGGCGCAAAGTCGTCGCTCTCTCGCCGGTTGGCTTGGGCGGGGATGTGTGAATCTCAAACTCGGCCACCTCGTTGAGGCGGATCGTGATCTCGACACAGCGCTCGAACTTGCGCCATCCGATCCACAAGCGAATCTGTTCCGAGCGATGGTCGAGCAGCGGCTCGGTCGTATTGACGAGGCCGTCGCGCGGCTCACGCGCTTGGTAGAGGGCAAATCTGCGCAAGCTGCGGATGCGGCGATCACCCTCGCAGAGGTGTACTGGTTCGCGCATCGCCGCGACGAGCTGGCCACGTTCCTCTCCAAGCCGACCGCCGCAGACTCCGACCCGCGGCTCGCACTCGCACGGATGCGACTTCGGAGTTTGAGCGATGCAGAGGGCGCACTGACAGACTTGAAAGCGCTGTCAGCCTCTGCGCGTCTACCGGTCTTACGCCGTGTTGCCGGCTTCGACGCGGTCGGGCTCCTCGATCGGATTGGGCGATACCGCGAGGCATTTGAGCTCGCGACCCAACTGCATGCAGAGAGCACCCCGCGCTTTGATATCGAGGGGTTGCTTCTCGAGACGCGCGAACAGTCGGAGTTGGTTGCGAAAGGAACAAACTGGATCACGTCACGTGCCGATCGCCTTGATGCGGGCGAAGAACGCACAGCCATCGTTGTGGGACTTCCACGTTCCGGCACGACACTGCTCGAGCAGATGCTCGATCGACAGTCCGCGATTGCAGGGATTGGCGAGTACGAGGGGATCGAGCGGATCCTTGGTGACTTGGTTGCGCTCGGAGCGTGGCCGCGGCGCACAAACATGCTGGCGCGTCACGTCGCAGTGGCAATGCAGCAGCGTTACGTCGACGGCGCACGCGCGGTGGCGCGTCCAGGGGCACAAGTCACGTTCGACAAGACGCTCGGTGCATGGCGCTGTCTGCCGGCCCTCGCGGCGATTCTCCCTGGCGCGATCTGTCTCTCCGTCGCGCGCGATCCACGCGATGCCGCGATCAGCGCGTTTCTCTCCTACTTTCATCCGATCACCTATGGATGGACGGCGAGTCTCTCCATGATCCGACGGGTGCATGAAGCGGAGCGCTCGCTCGTTCCCCACGCACTCGAAGTCCTCAACATCCCGCACGAGCGCATGCTCTATGAGCGCTTTGTTGAGGATCCGCGCGGGCATATCGAGCGCGTCCTTGCTCGCCTTGGTGTTGCGATGGATGAGGCAGTGCTCGCGCCGGAAGCAAATCGTCGCGCGGTTTTCACCCTGAGCCACGAACAAGTTCGGCGACCGATCCATCGTGGATCGATCGGCCGTTGGAAGAACTACGAATTCGCGTTCGATGGTTCTTGGGACGGGCTTGCCGCCCTGCACGCCGATCAATGCCGAGGTTCCTGACGTCTTTGGCGGAGCGCTCTCGGAGTTCGATCGCGCAGACAGATTTTGGCTTCGAACAGAAAGGAAGCAGGGAGGCTCCGTCGGAGCCTCCCTGCGTACTTCTCAAACGTTGTTGATTTGGCAGAGATGAGTGCGGCGATCAATGCACCGTGACCTGCACTCAATTCGACCACGCGATGTCGCGGCTCAGTTGATCGTGACCTGTGCCCAACTCGACCACGCCGACGCGCCGCTCGCGTTGACGGAGCGGACCGAGTAGCGCCAGCGACCCACGCCTGGGACGTTCGTGAACTGCGTCACGTTCGCGCCCACCGAACCAACGACGGTCTCATTGATCCACGAACCACCGACGCGCTGCTGCCGCTTGATCTCGAACGAGGTCTCATTCGACGAATTATCCGTCCAACGCACCGTGATCGTGCCTGCAGCATTTGTTGCGGTGATGCCCGACGGTGCGGTCGGCGGCGTCGACGCGCTCGTCACAGTGACGGTCACGGTCGTCGATGAAGTGAGGCTTCCGCTGTCGGTCGCGCTCGCGGTAATCGTGTGCGTACCCACGACGAGGTTGTTGCGAGTGAACGTACCGCCCGTTCCAAGCGCGCCTTGCAAGTTGGAAGTCCACGTCATCGAGGTGGTCAGTGAACCATCCTGCGTGTCATTCGCCGAACCTGTGAACGTGATCGTCGCGCCAGAGACGAACGATGAGCCGCTTCCCGGCGCGGTGATCGCGACGGTCGGCGCCGTATTGCTGCCTCCGCCTCCGCCGCCGCCGAGCGCCGCCGCGACGTCGAGCACGCCGCCGGTCACACATCGACCCGAGAGTGACGAGACGGGCCGAGCTGTCGAGAGGATGCGGCTCTTCACCTGTGTGTAGGTGTATGTGGGGTTGGCCGCGTAGATCAGCGCTGCCGCGCCCGCGACGTGCGGTCCGGCCATCGACGTACCGTTGAGATACGAGTAGCCATTCGTGCCGTAGGTCGAGAGGATGTTGACGCCGGGCGCGCCGATGTCGACCGTCGTCGCTCCGTAGTTTGAGAACGATGCTCGACCATCGTTGTTGTCGGTCGCGGCGACGTTGATGATGTTGTCGAGGTTGTATGCGCCCGGATACGACGGGGTCGTATCGCTGTTGGCACCACTGTTTCCGGCCGAAGCAACGAAGACGTGACCGTTGGTTTTGGTGGCATTGATCGCGTCGTAGAGCGATTGCGTGAATCCGCCGCCGCCCCACGAGTTGTTCGAAACCTTGACGCGCTTCTGGTTCATGTACTGCACCGCGAGCACAGCGTCCGAGGTGAGTCCGCCGTTTGGCCCAATGAAACGAAGCGCCATCAACTTGCAGCGCCACGCGACGCCCGCAACACCGATGCCGTTGTTTCCGACAGCGCCCACGGTGCCTGCGGTGTGCGTTCCGTGCGCGGTGTTTGAAGGATTGTTGTCGCGTTGGTAGAAGTCGTAACCGAACGTGTCATCGATGTATCCGTTGGCGTCATCGTCGATGCCGTTTCCCGCGATTTCACCGGGGTTCGACCACATGTTTGCTGCAAGGTCTGGGTGTGTGTTGTTCGTACCATCGTCGATGATCGCGACGACAAAATTGGCATCCCCGGTGAAGGTGTCCCACGCTTGGTACGCGCGGCAATCGGCGCCCGAGGCACCAGGATCGTTGTTGACCGTTTGGCCAATGTTTCGCATGCCCCAAAGGTTTCCGAAACTCGGATCGTTCGGAATCGCAGTCGTGCGCACGACCCAGTTCGGCTCGGCGTATGAAACGACTTTCGATGACAGCAACTTCGCGATCGCAACTTCGACCGACTCATCGATCGCAACGAGGCAAAGTCCGGGGACAACGTGATAGGTTTCGCGAATCTCTCCACCGACGAGTCGTAAGGCAGCGTCACGCGCACCGTCATCCGCGAGCGGCTTGAAACGCACGAGGACCGAGGTCGGGTCATAGAGCAACCGCGGATTCTCCTCGAGAAGTTGCTTCGCGAACGGCAACTCCTCGATTGCCTGCTGTGCGAGGGCATCGCGGGTGACACCGCTTGCAACGAACCCTGCAGCGAAGACAGCGGTTGATGCGGCGAACGTTGGAATGACACAACGAACCAATCGATGGGCGATGGCAAAGGCGTTTCGGACCATACTGTGCTGACCTCCGGAATTGGTTGGCAAGGCGTCTCCACATGGAGTCCGTCACCAGGGAGTACGTCGCCAGGAGCCCGCGACCCTATCAGTCCAGAACGCGGCCACAAGAGGGAAATGGCAAGAACGTTCGTGAAGTGCAGGAGTCCAAACTCATGGGCCGAAAGTGTCATCACGCAGGAGCCAGATGTTTCCGCGCAGCTGTACCGTGATGCAGGCAACGTCCCTTGCGGGAAGGACTGCGCGAGGGACTGCGGGAAGCGGTCATTCGTGCGCAGTGCAGTGGCATGCGCCGTCTGGCGCCGCTCAGCGTGCACAATTCCGAAAGTGCAGTGTTTTTTGAATACGATCGTGCGCTCGTGTCGAGCAAGTGCGAAGACCGTTTGCTGAACAACCGATACGAGATCCGGTCGCGCATACTGCGAGAAACTCCGCGTGAAAGTCCTCCTCCTCGCACATTACTTCCCTCCCGATGGAGGTCCTGGCGCACAGCGCCCTGCATCCTTTGCGCGGTATCTGCCGCAACTTGGGTGCGAAGTGGTCGTGGTGACACGTGCCTTGGCTCGTGCGAGTGACCGCAGCGCGGTATACGACCCGCATGACGCCTCGCTCCTCGCGTGGCTTGGTGATGTTCGCATCGAACGCGCGGACTGCGACGGCGAGCCGACCCGCGCCGCATGGGCCGCAGCGCTCACCGCGCGCGCGGAACGTGTCGCCGAATCGTGGCGTCCGGATGTCGTGCTTGCGACGTTGAGTCCGTTTGAACTCGCAGAAGCCGCGTTTGCGGTGAGGGCTCGCACCGGAGCGAAAGCGGTGATCGATCTGCGCGATCCGTGGGCACTTGACGGTTGGTTCGTGTCGCGACACTGGCTCGAGCATCGTCGTGCGCTTGCGACGATGGCGTCAGCGCTTGCGTCGGCGGATGGAGTGATCGCCAATGTTCCCGGTGCGCGTGCAGCGTTTGAGGAATTCGAACCGCGCGTTGGGCGCATCCCATATGGCGTGGTCACGAACGGATGGGAGGAGAGCGATTTCGCGGCGCTGCACGATGTTCCGCGCGGAGCGCATTGGCGGCTGCGTGTCGCGGGGAACTTTCTCTCAAGCGATTTTCAGCGGTTTTCGCCGACAAAGCGTGCGTGGCGCCTCTTGCGTATCGCGGGCGAACGCATCGATGGGCGAGGTCGCTCGCCGTACTTTTTGCTCGGAGCGCTCGCCTCGTTGCGCGCCGATCAGCATCCTGCGGGGCGCGATGCGGTCGTCGAAATCGCGGGGAATGTCGATCCAATCACGCGCGAGGTCATTGCGCAGTCGGATTTTGCCGACAGGGTTCACGCTCAAGGGTTCTTGCCACACGATGCGTGTGTGCGATTTACGGCCGATGCTGATGCGTTGGTCCTTCCCATGCACGGATTGCCGCCTGGAGCGCGATCTCGCATGGTTCCGGGGAAGTTCTACGAGTATCTCGCGGCAGGTCGGCCGATTCTTGGGCTCGTACCAGAGGGTGACGCGCGGGACTGGTTGCGCGACGATCCACGCTCGCGTGTGGCGGAACCATGTTCGGCGGCGTCGATTCGCGAAGCGCTTGTCGAGATGCACGATGCGTGGCGGCGCGGCGAGTCGAGTCTATCGCATCGCATCCCGCTGGCCGATCGATTCACACGGCGTGCGCAAGCGAACATCCTCGGCGAATATCTTCGCGAGGTTTGCCGAGCAGGAGTGTGAGCAGATGGCGCTTGCGTCGTATGCATCACGCAAGCGCTGTGCAGCTTGAGAGCAACGCGCTCACTTCGTGAGCAGCCCCAAGAACTCCGTCGCCCAGTCGCCCGCAGCGCGGCGTGCCGTGCCGGTTTCGCTCAACTTTTCCTCGCTGAATCGTGACGTGTCTGAGGTCTGCATAAATGCCGCGACGATGGGGCCGCCATCACCGTCGGTTGCGTAAATTTCGCACGACGCATAGCCGTAGCCACGCTTCATCACTTGGGTCTGCGGCGCCACGTTCAAGAGCGGCTTGTTCGGCTTGATCGCCGTGATCGCAGCGCGCACGACGAGCGTGCGTCCACCCGCGCCTGTACCAAAGGGTTTCGCGAAATCATTGCGAAGCGCCTCTTCGAGCGTTTCACGGCAGGTGCGCAGTTGATCGGCGTCGAGGTCACCGTACTCGTCCGGCTCGGGCATGGCGACGGGCGCAATCACGATCTGCGAGTACTGCGAGCGGTCAAACGTGCTCGCGCACCAAGACTTCGTCAGGTCGTCGGTTTCTGCGAGTCGAACGTTGGATGGGATGAATCCAGTGCGCGCACGCGCGCTCGCACCACAGGCGGTGAGGCCAAGCACGGCGGCGCAGGCGAAGGCGGACAGGGCAAGTCGCGAAGAGCAAGCGGTGAAACGGAGCATTCGCGCAGCATACCGCAGGCGCGATGGAGGATTGGGCCACGGCCGCATCCTGCGTGAGCTTCGCGCGCGAACGCGGCTCCTTCATGGAGCGATCACGGCGTGGCGGTTGCACGGTCGGGCGCGTGCCCAAAGAGCGTCGTGTAGATCGCTCGATAGATCGTGGTGTTGTCGATCGAACCCTTGAGCAGCGCGCTGTTTGGTCCAGCGGCGCGCACGACGACCGGGTCGCCGCCATCTTCAAGCGACGCCCATGCGACGGCAAACGGAAGCACACGGCCCATGCGATCAGGCTTGGCGAGGAACGGCACGGTGTTCCGTCCATCGATGCCGTCGAGTGGTGCCGGATCATTCGGCAAGGTGGTCGGTAGCGGCTTGCCTGCCACGATGATGCCATCCTTCTCCGGCATCGCGACGAGTTGTGCGCCGGACGCGCTTGAATCTGCGGCGACGAGCACAAGTGTGTTCGGGCGTTTCGCGCGAAATTCCTCCGCAACGGCGATCGCTTCGTCCGCGCGTCGCATCGCTTCAATCAGGCCTGCTGCGTTGTGACAATTGGAAAAGTTGTCACTGCCTTCTTCTTCAAGGACGAGGAAGAAGTCTTTCGATTGCGCGGAGAGGAGGCGCAGCGCTGTGCGTTCCATCTCGGCGACTGTCGGTGCGCTCGGAGCGTACAGCGGAGCTTTGGCCGCGCGCAGCGTCTCCTCGTTTCGATCGTTGTACGTGTTGAAAGAAGCGAAAATGCCGAGGAGATGGCTTGTTCCATCGGGTACGGCCGCGAGTTCCTCACGCGTGAAGACAACGGTGTAACCCGCGGCGCGCGCTTCTTCGATGAGGTTGCGACCGTCTTCGCGGACTCCGACTCCGTGTCGACCTGCAGCGCCCTTCGGGAGAAAGTATGCCTCGCCGCCGCCGAGAATGACATGTGGGCGATCGACGAGGAGTTTGGCGCAGATGCCTGTGTAGTCCGTGCGCTTTGGTGAACTCGCGAGGAAGACCGCGGTGCCAGGTTCCGCGAGGTGGCCCGAGTTGATGACGCCGACGGAAAGGCCTGCGCGCATCGCTTCACGCATCACGCTGAAGCGCTCGCCACCCGCGCTCGTCGGGATCTCTGCGCCGTCCATCCCGAAACTATCTTGCGGCACTTTGACGCCGTAGGCGTGCACGGTTGCGCCAGAGTGGCTCGACGGCGCGAGGCTATCGCGCATGTGCGGTCGGTAGATACCGATCTCGGGCAGCCGATCCCACGCGAGTTCGCCGTCGGGCCCGACATTCGCCACGCGCGCGAGACCCCAGTGTGCGAGTCCTGTGCCATCCGGGTGAATGAAAATCACCGAGCCACGCGTGGCGGCGAACTGCGGAGTGGAATCCGCGCGGGATGTCAGCGTGAAGAGAAACGCAACCGAGAGGAGGAGAAGCGATCGTCGCATGGAAAGAGCTCGTAAGACGAGCATTGAACCGTGCGGTGCAGCGCGCTGCTCGACAACAGATTGAAGTTCCCGTGAATTCGTCGAATCAACGGCCACTCGGAATGAGCCGCAATCGATCGTTCGAGGTGAACGCACCATCTCCCCACGCCGGCGTGAGTTCAATCCGGCCATCGAGCGACGCGGCCCGCGCGGTCCAAGATGGTGGATAGAGCGCTGCGCGGAATGCAATCACGAGAAGTGCGACTGCGAGAAGTGGTCCCATGATGCCGAGGAATAGTCGTCCGAGACAGGCAGTTCCAAACGGGAGAATTCGCACCACTCCGATCAGCAGCGCGTCGATGCCGAGAGCCGCGAGTGCGGCAAGCATCGGTGCGATGGACGCCGCGTGCCGCGCGTACCCGTAGAACGCCGCGACGATGAGAAGGCGATAGCCAAGCGTGAGAAGCAGTACCCAACCTCCGTGTCGCACGCACGCAACACCTGCACCGAGTGTGATCGTGGCGAGCACGACTGCACTCCAGATTGGGGCACTCCAGCGGGCGGGTACGGCCATATCAACAGGTTGCCGAATCAGTTCGTCGCTTGTGCGATACGGCCAATTCGACGCGAAAATTCCGAGCGTTGCGCCATCGACGAAGCGGAGCAACTTCTCGGCGACCAAGGCGCGTGCGCGTGCCGGATCATCGACGAGATGCTGCCAGCCAATCGCGTAGCCCTCCTCGACGAGTTGCGCGTGGCTTGGTCTCGCGAACGAGAACGGTGGATTCTGGTCGTAGCGATCGGTCAGCGGAGCGCGCGAGAATCCGCCTTCCGAGCGCGGGTCGTTCGCGAGCGCGAAATCAAGCGGTCCCTTGAAACTCACCAGCGACCATGAAGGGAGCGGAGCAGGGGTGAAACCCCACATTTCATCGAAGTAGCGTCGAATCGTCGCGGCATCAACTTCCTGCAGTTGATTGCGCCGTACGAAGGTGTTGAGCGTCGCGAAGTTTCCGGTACGCGCAAACGCAGGAAGTTTCTCGTACTCGGCGATCGCGTCGTCGCGCCATTCCGGCCACATCGAGTCGTAGGGAATTGAAGCGCATTCGGTGTTGTAGCGCACCACTGCAGCGTGTGAACGCAGCGTCCACGGGAGAAGCACGAGTGCACCCGACGTGATGATGCACGCGGCGTGGACCGCAAGGCGACTCCAGCGTTGATGGCGTTTCCCACGTTGGTCGTTCGCGCCAACCCGACGTGCAGCGACGAGCATGCCTATTGCGACGAACGCGATGAAAAGCGTATGTTCCGCGCGCAAAAGCACGGCGGCAGCATGCAAAACGCCGAGTGTGATCGACAACGTGACGGTCGATCGCTCGCACCAGCGCAACGTCGCGCCAGCGATCACGATCACGAGCAGGGCATAGGGAGTCTCGTTGTTGAGACTCGTGGCGGCGACGCCTGTTGCGAAGGAAAGAGCGAGCGCAAGTGCAGCGAGTACGCCGGCGCGTCGGGTAAAGAAGCGTGCGAGGACGAGATAGGTCGCGGCCGCTGTTGCCGCCGACATCGCGCACCAAAGCCACTTTGCCGCCGTGAAGGGCGCTGCGCTTGCGCCAAGCCACGCGAGGAGAAATGAGACTCCGGGCGTTCGAAAGGGGAGGTTCTCTTCGAAGGGCTCGCCAAGCCCAATTCGTTGAGCCCACGTCGCCCAAACCGGCGCATCGCCCTCATAAAGCATGGAGTGAGGCCACGACGCATCGGGTGTGTTCGCAAGGAGGACCAATCGAAGCGCGAGTACGAGGGCGAAGATCGCCGCCGCCGCAACGAAATCGCGAAACTCAATGCGGCCTTGCGCGCGCCGTGCGCGATGCTCGCGTTGTGGTTGGTCCTTCGATGCGACAACCTCAGTCATGGGGTCATCGTACGGCCACGGGCCTCCATCGGGACATGTGCCTGTCATGCGCCCGTTACACTCGCAGCATGCCCGTTTCTCGCGAGCACCGAGCGATCTTTATCCATATTCCAAAGTGCGGTGGCTCGAGTGTCGAGCGCGCGCTTGGGATGCACGGTGACTATCGCGTCGAGGATCGTGAGCGCCTTTATGGCCGCGCAACGAGCGAGGATCTGCGGTCCATCGCAGGGGCTGTGAACTATCTGCAGCATCTTGATCTTGCGCGGTTGCGGCAAGTGCTTTCGGTGACGGGTGTGATCGCGGCGGATGCCGCGCGATGGCGAACATTTGCCTTTGTGCGGAACCCCTTCGACCGTTTGGTTTCTGCGTGGGCTGGCGGCGATCCTGATCTGCGTACGTGCGCCCGGCTCCAAGGGATTGAGCTGCGCGGACTCACGTTCGCGCGCTTTGTGGACGCGACCATCGCGCTCGATCATCCGCACGTTGCACCTCAGGCGCCGTTCATCTGTGCGCCGGACGGTGCACGCCTTGTGGACTTTGTGGGTCGATTTGAGCGGCTTTCCGAGGACTTCGATCGCGTGTGCGATTTGCTCGAGCTGCCGCATCTCGGACGACCGAAACTTCCGCACGCCCATCGCTCACGCCACGCGCACTACCGCGATCTCTACGACGTGCGCTCGCGCACACTCGTGTGGCGGCGATATCACCGAGATTTTGAGGCGTTTGGCTACGACTTCTGAACCGGGCAGCGCTGTTCCTTCGTGCAGGCCGAAACGCTGCGGGATTGTCAAGCGTCAAAGGAACAGTTGGTGATTGGGGCAAAGTCTCCATCAAATTCTGCTTGTGACAAATTCTGTACAGGACGAAGATTCTCGCTCGCTTCTGAGGATTCTCCGTCGGGCGATTCGAAACAACTGGTGAAAAGATGTCCATTGCAAGCTCTCTCAAACTCGAAGATCGGCGAGCGACGAATTCGCCGTACGTCGACTGTCCAATTCGGTGCGCGTTGGCGGAGCAGATCGCATTCGCCGCAACACCGATCGCGATGGTCGATACGGAAATGCGGTACATCGCGGCGAGTCCTGCGTGGTGTACTGAATACAAACTTGACGTGACATCCATCCTTGGAAAGAGTCACTACGAGATTTTCCCCGAGATTCCAAAGCGTTGGCGCGAACTCCATCGTCGTTCGCTTGCCGGCGAGCCGCTCTCTTCCGATCTCGATCTCTTCGCCCGCGCACGTGGCGCGGTGCAATGGCTTCGTTGGTCGACGCGGCCATGGCGCACGTTGACCGGTGAAATCGGCGGC
>CAIWCL010000249.1 GCA_903911205.1 uncultured bacterium | reverse complement strand
TACGTTGCTGCGGATCGACTCCCTCTCAACGCAACCGCCCCTTGCGGGGCGGCGCGCTGGGGGAAAAGATGCAGACATCGTACGCATCAACTCGGAGGAGTCAAGCCCCGCTTCTCATTTCTTCGGCGAATCACATCGCGCATCAACTGCATGCGCATCTCGCGGAGTTGCTTCTTCTCTTCGTCGGTCTCGGCCACCTTGATCGCATCGCGGATCCTGCGCATGGCGCGATCAGTGTTCGCGATCGCGGGCACCTCTCCTGCGACATCGAGGTTCAGTTTCCCGAGATTGCGCTGCGCGGCATCGGGTGAGCGCATAGCACGGATGCGCGCTTCCTCAACCTGCGTCTCGCCCTTGATCTTGTTGTACTCGGAGACGATGAACTTGTTGTTCTGGGCACTGCTGCCCATGAAGTCGCGGATGATGGGGAACTCACTGCTCTCCATCTCGCCCGTTGAAATGCCGTGCAGGCGCTGGATCGTGCGACCCAATCCCGAGAACATGAACCCGACCATGTACTCCAGAGTGTCGGGATGGATGTCCATCATCGGGAGCGCTGGCGGGTCGATCTCGTTGCCACCGCCCATCTCGGCAAGACCTTCGGCCAACTGGCGGTAGATCTCGGGCGTGTTCTCGAACGCCTTGAACGCCTGCGTGGTCTCCGCCCCGAACGGCTGCTCGGGATGAATGGCACGCCCCGCGAAGTCCGAGTTGAATGCCAACTCGGGCATCCATCGCATCAGCGTCGGGAACGCGAACGAGACCATGTTGTCCATGCCCTTGGTCACGCCGCTGCCGCCGAATGCGTTCAGGTAGTTCAGGCTGTTGTCGATGAAGTTCGCCACGACATCGGACGGCTTGGTCCGTTCTCCGAACACGGCGTCGGCGATGTCGCCGCCGAGCGTCGTGAACACGTTGAAGCCGTAAGCCTGCGGCATGCGGACGTATTTTCCGCTCTTGTCCGACTTGTACAGGTACAGGTTCGCCGCCTTGTCGTACGGCGACTCCATGTCCCATCGGTTCAGGCCCGTCTTATCGTCGTCTCCTGCGTTGAGACGAGCGAGCAGCGACTGGATGAAACCAATGGCGACGAGCGTCGGAACCAACTCCTTGGCCTCGCCGAGCGCCTTCAGCGTGTTGGCGCTGCCTTGGATGCTGGCGTTCATGTAGAGGTGCGTGCGGTTCAGCACACGTCCCCACGAACCCTTCTTCTGGAAGTCGACCGTGACATCGCGCGAACTGAGAGCGCCCTGCTCGTCGGTCATGGGACCGCCTCGGGCAAACCTGCTCACGCGCTGGTTGAAGTGCGCAAGACGGGTCGCCGTTTCAGCCGCCTTGAACAGCGCTGGATACCAGCCGACGGCGTAGCGGATCATGCTCGTGGTATTCGGATCTCCGTTCCGAACGCGGCGCTCGATTTCATCGAACTGCTCGACCTTCTCGGTCAGGTCGTTTCCACGGGCGAAGGTCATGTCTCCGCCAGCGTCGACGTACCGTTCGTACGAACCAGTCGGACCAGTACCACGCCACTCGTCGGTCAGGATTCGGAAGAACGCAGGCGCCCACCGTGCCGTCTGCGCAACCGTATCCAGAATTCCATTGCGAGCGTAGTTCCTGATCGTTCCCATCAGGAGATCGCGAACGGCGTTCTTGGTCGCGAACGATGGGTTGAGCAGGCCCGTCGTCATCATGCGGAAGAAGTGGTTCGGCACCTCGATCGCATCGGCGATGGACGACATATCCTGAGCCGCCAGCATGCCGTCTGCGAGGCGTCGGTTGTTGATATGGATGACCACGAGATCGCCCTGATGGTACTGCTCGCCGTCGATCATCATGTCGGCGTCGAGGAACAAGCCGAAGTTTCGCTTGCCCTCCTCGCCGCTCATCCAGTCGTAGTCGAAGACTGGGCGGACCTCGCCGTCGACCATAGCCCGACGACTCGGACGGATGACCTGCGCCATTCCGACGTCGTTGGTCGCGAGGACCAGACGAAGGAATCGGTTCGCCACCCTGTTGCGCTCGATGCGCCGCACGGTGTCCTCGGCCACGAATCCAACCTGCGACGTGACGTCGTTCGCCCGAGACTGACGTCCCAATGCGCGCGGCATGCCGCGGCCCTGCGTCGACATGCCCCGACCGAATGCAGTCTGGCCCTCGAAGTCCTCATCGAACGGCTCGGCGGGTCGGCCACGCAGCGGAACGTAGTGCTGGTATTGCCGAGTCAGTCGGTTGTAGGTGGCCTGAGTGATGAGGCCCGAGATCAAGCGGTCGAGCAGACCTTCGTTGAGGATGTTGCGCCACTCGTTGGCGTAGCGATCCATCGTGGCAAACGCACCAGACGCGCGGTGATTGGCAAGGATCAGATCGGCCTCGGCATTCGTCATGCCTGAGCCACCGTCTGGCATCGCGGGGTTTACGCTGGCGATGTAGTCGTTGCGCTCCCGCGCATGCTGAGCCGTCAGGAACTGGCTCATCGTGTCGCGGTTGATGCCATCGCCATCCATGCGGTGCAGGATGTCGGCGTACTGCCGCTCCAGACGACCGATCCGAGCGCCGATCCGAGCGCTCATCACTCGCGAACCCTGATACGGGTTCATCGCGTCAGGCAGGTTTCCCGAACGCCGCCGCCGATCCTCTTCCGTGTAGCGCCGCAGTTCAATGCGCTCGTCCGTGAACACACGGCGGGTTTCGTCGGTCGCTCCGACGATACCTCGGCGCATGGAGAACAGCGGAGTCAGGTTGCCCGACTTTGCAGCGGCGAGCAGTTTGTCGTTGAGAACGACTTGCATGCGCGGCATGTCGCCATACGGCTTCTTGTTGCCGATCTGGTACACCTCGTACACGACGGGTGCGTCGAAATTCGCGAAGAACTTCTCGGCATAAGAGCGAACCGTGCCCTTGTCGGAGAGGTTTCTTCCTTCGCGCCTAGCGATCGCGTCTGGAATGAGTTCTGGGTGCTTGGCTCTCGGCTCCGTCTGCATGTGTCGCAGGTCCGCACCAATGTCATACCCGTACATGGAAACCGCCTTAGCCGCTTCCATCATGCTGGCGGATGGCGTCTCCTCTGGCCGAGTGAACATGATCCTGTTGCCAACCTGCGCGCCACGGGCTACGCCTTCCATCACTGCCGACGCAAGAACGGCATACATCCAGTCGTTCGTCATGGTCAATTTCTGGCCCTTGTAGGTCGTCGTCAGCGGGGCGATGTACGGCTTTTCGGCACCGACCTCGGCCACGACCATCTGCCTAAGCATTGACTTCTGCGCACCATACGGGATTTCACTTATCCAGTTACTGTGTTCGATTTCCTTGGTTGTCCCGTTTTGATCCGCATTGCGAGCCTCAGCCGTGTCAACGGCGAGCATGTTCATGTTGAGGCGGGCATATTGCAGATAAGTCATGTCACTCGCAAAGAGAATTGCAAGGTCATACGGACTTGTCAATGCAGATTTGGAGTTTGCAAGATCCGTGTCGAGTGTGAGCGCGTCCGTAACTTTTGTGCCGCCTCCGTACACGAGAACCTTGACGTCCTTTGTCCCTCGAAGCAACCCGTACTCAAGGAACAACGCCTTGGTCCCATCGTTATCCTGAACGACGAATCTCGGCTGCGTGATCCTGCCCTCATTCACCTTTTCCGCCAACGCAATGGAGACAAGGGATGAGAATGCCGCTCGGTTGTACCGAGCCTCGATCGCAGACCTCTTGGAATTGATATACGCCTTGGCCAAGCCGCGGCTTACATCCAACTTCAGGTCCGCGATTTCCTGCAACAACTCCGCGTTCTGGAAGTCTCTTGCCTCGTCAAACCGAGAGTACAGGACGGCTTCCATTGCTTTAATGTCCGCCTTCATCGCATCGGCCTGCTGCTCCATTTCGGTACGGGGCGACGTTACCGACATGCGGTCGGCATCCAGTCTGCGCATCTCGCTTCTTGTCGGCTCGTGATGCTTCTTCGCAAGCCGAACAGCGTCGCTCAATGCCGAACGCTGGGCAGTGCTCATACGCATCCAAACTTGGCGAAGAACTACGGCGACCACGGATTCCTTAGATCCCGTGTCGTGCGCTTCATTCAGGCCAAGTGCGATTTCCTCAGTGTAGTGACCGAAATTCTCCTCGATTCGCTCCGTCGACTTCAGGTTTGCCGTTTCCGCAGCGGCGTCAAACCGAGCGGAAAGGCTGTTGAACTGCTCTGGATAGTCGTTGGAGAACGGATTGTTCGTATCACCAGTAGTCAAGTACATCAGAACTTGCGAATTCCCAATGCCGAAATTCTGCATGATCTCATCGGCCACAGCACGGGCAGCAGGCATTGCGGCATTGAACGAATCCGCCTTCTGCTGGGCAATGTCGGAAGGAATGCCCTCACCTTCGTACATGTAGTTCCGCCCGTAACGACCAGTCGACATAATGTGACCAGCAACATCCTCCGCCAGTTCATCTCCTCTGATCTCAAAGCCAGCGTTGGAGAAAGACTGAAGCGCTTCGTTTCCAAGAACGTCGTACTCGCCTCGGAAATACGAATCCCGAATCGCAAGGTACATGCTCTGTGGCTTTTCGACATACGGAGATTCAGCGTTGGATTTCACGCTTGTAGAGAATCCAGTATCAACCGTCTCTGGAATCGAGTCATCGAAGACAGCGAACTCCATTGCACGGCCATGCCAGTTCCATGATTCCCCACGGTTGACTCCAATACCGCGATCAGCCATCTCGAAATGGTGGAGACTCTGTATCTCCTCGATCATCACATCCCTGTTCGGGTTGGGAGATCCAGCGCCAATCACACGCGGCTTTCTGGGGAACGAGACCCTGTAGTGGGCAATTACGTTCGGGTATTGGAAATGCGCAAACGGTTTTTCGATGTACTTTGGATCAAGGGCGCGCGCCATCTCGCCGATCTTTCCAGCAGAACTACCAGCCGCGACTGGGGCGAAAGCACGAGAACCGAACTCATTTGAATTGAACTTGAGTGCTACGCCTACCTCGGAGTAGTCGGTGTTCTGATTCTTGAATGCGGCGTCTCGATAGGTGCCGAAACTAGCCCCGAGATTCGTGGTAACGGCTGCAATCGGAACAGCGTTGTCCATCTCCGCGATGAACTGCATCGGCGTAAGTCGCGCTGCGGCAGGTGACATCAGCGGCTTCTGTTCGATGCCGAACGGGTTCTCGAAGAGCCACGGCATGAGGAACCGAACCTGATCCTTGGGAAGACCTTCGGATCCAAGCCAATTCGACCACTCGTCTGGAGTCATGTCCTTGCGCGTGACGCCGACGATCGGCTTTCCAGATTGCACCGCATCGTTGAGTTTGCGCTTGATCTGGCCGAACTTGCTGGCGAACGGGTTCACGGGACCGCGAAGATCCCCTGCGGGAAGATCCTTCACCTTGAACCTGTTCGTTCCCAATGGGTCTTCGGGCGTGTTGGTCGAGATGTCCACCATCGCCAACTCGGGCGAAAGAGACGATTGCTCCTCGCGCAACGAGTACATCATTCTCGGGTCAGCGGTCGGGTTCTCGTTGAAGTAGCCCTTGACCTGATTCTCCTCGAAAGCCACGGCCTCGTGGATGACTCCATCGGGACGACGAACCACAATGCCGTCGTATCCAAGACCGCGAACAAACTCGTTATTCCGAGACAACATGACCACAGAGTGGACAAACTCAACCTTGTTTTTGTCGGCTGTCTTGGCGCTTACCCACGATACAGGTAGTTTCTTTTGCTTTGCGTATTCCGATGCTGCCTTGAACAACCCAACCGCCGTCTGATCTACTTCATCTAGTGATGAGTACAGGAATGATTGCCCGACTTCCAACGGGTTCTTCATGTTCGCCACGGCGAGGACGACTCGTCCTCCTCGCGCCATTTTCATTTCTGATTTGCCGAATCCTTGTGGATATTCTGATGGTTCAAAAGCATCCGCGTAATCGCTGGCACTATTGAGATCTTGAGTCAAGTAGATCCCGTAGCCAAGTTTTCCGCCCTTGCTCGGCTTGAACGTGTCGAATTCGCTTTTCGTTCCATGACCCAATGGAATCAGTGCGCCGTTCTCGTCGGTGATCTTCGACCCTTCGCTCCACGCGCGCATGGCAGGAGACATCTCCTGCTGCGAGATCGGACGGAGGGAGGCGTTCGGACGAAGGGAGAAGCGCGTCCCATCCTCCATGTCGGAAACGCGGCCTTCCTCCCATGTCCACGGCTCCATCAAGCCAGACTTCTGGTCGGCAAATACGGTTTCCTCAAGACCAGCGGTCCTGTTCTTCTCGCCGAACGGACTGAAGTTCAGCCACGAGTTCTGTCCTCGCGTTTCCGACGTCATGGCGGCGATGGCCTTGCCAGTAAACAGACGAACGTGCGCTTGCCATGCGTTCTCTTCGCCGTCGTAGCGGAATCCCGCGCCCTCCAGACCGTGGCCGAATGCGTCATGCACGGCGCGGAAGAGATCGTTCGCAAGCACGCGACGCATCGGACCGTTGGGGGATCCAGTCGGCCACATGATGCCCGTGTCCACAAGCAGCGGATTCTGGCTTGCGTCAAACTCCTGCGTGCCGAATCCCGCCTCGGTTGAGAAGACGCCCATGCTCTTGTTCGCGCGGAGATCGCGCATGGCGCGCCACGGCTTCCCCTCGTAGGGATCCGTCTTCTCGTCGAACAGCCAGAACTTGTAACCGTTGCGCTCCAGAGCGCGGTACTGCGCGACGGTCTGGGCGATCATGTCGTCGTACGCCTCGCGCACCGCGGGGTCGCTCGGCGAATGCTGCATCTTGTCGTACGCCTCGGCGATGCGCGCTGCGCGCGTCGGATCGAACTTGGCGTACTCGGACTGACGCCGAATTCTTATGCCGTTTTCGGCGGCATACTGCTCGGCAACGTCGACGAGATTGGGGTCTGGGCCTGTGGCGCCACTGACTTGCGGCGCACCTGCGAGCGGCGCAAGAGTTCGTACCGCTCGCCCTCCTCCTCCGTCTCGGGCTGCATTGGCTGCTGGTTCGAGAACTGCTGCGGGCGCTGGGGTTGCTGCTGGTTCATTTCCTGTTCCTTCTGCCGCTCGTGGACGCGGCTGCGGCCTCATTGATCCGCTCGGAATGATCTGAGCGGAAGCGCCTGCAAGGGTCTGCAATGCGCCGATGGCGGCGGGGACGATAGCAGGCATGATGCCACCTGATTCCGCCTGCGCCTTCTTTTCCTCTTCATCGGGCGGAATCGCCGCCTTTCCAGACAGCGCGGCCTGCTTCTCGGCCCCACGCATGGATGCCGTCGCTCCTGCGGCCTTGGCGGAATCCGCGGTGACGGCGTCGCCTTCCTGAGCGCCCTGCTGCCGCAACTGCGCCTCGTACTCCGCCGCCTCGCGCATGTTCTTCTCGTACTGCTCGATAGCCGCCTTGCGGTAGTTGGCGTCCATCGTGAGGTTTGCCTCACGAACGCCACGAGCGCGCTGGCCGACCATGTCCAAGACCGCCCGCGCATGCTTGCCGTAGAAGCCGTTCTTCTGCATCGTGTGCGACAGCCACGCTAGGAACTTGCGGGCCTGCGCGCCCTCGGTCTGACGGTACACGCCCTCATGCTCGGCAGCGAGCGCGGTGGATGCTCCCATAGTCTGAGTAGCGGTCTCGGCAACCGTTTCCTCCGCGAACCGCTGGACCACTCCCATGCTTGCCTGCGCCTTGGCACGGGCTTCTGGGCTCTGCGATGCGTCTCCAAGAACACGCTGCGCGGCCTCGTACCGCGCGATCATGTCGTTGATGACCTCGGCATCGCTGGAATTCGCGACCATCGGGTTGTATCGACGCCAGTACGACGCGCCCGCCCGAAGCGAGAACGTTGGGTCGATGTTGAACAGCATGTTCATCCAGTGCGCGCCACCGCGGCTGCGGTACATTCCGCGGTGCATTCCCTCATGCGTTGCCGCGGCAAATGCGCTGCGGAACGTCATCGCCGTTCCGTTCTCTCGGATGAGGAACACCCCATCGGCGCTGATCTGTCCGTCGTAAACGCCGTCCATCGGGATGTCGATTTCCCGAGTCTGTCCTCCGACGGTGATCTCGACGCTTCCTTCGAGGATCGTCGCTGGGGTCTGGGCGTTCGCCAACTGGCGCTCGCCTTCGCTGAGTTTCTTGGTCGCGACTGGCTTGAGGTTCACCTTGATCTTGCCGTCGAACGGGGTTGGGGTGAAAGTCTCGCCATTTGCCTCAGCCGTTGCGCGCTCTTCGTTCTGACGGGCTTCGTGCGCCTGCCGTTCCGCCTCCATCACGCGGGCGCTGATCTGCGCCTTCATGTTCTGGACCATCGAAAGGACATCGGGGCGAGTAGCAACGTTCGACGTCCGCGGCTTCCCACCAGCGTCGACTCGGTCGCTGTCCAACTGCGCATTGATGGTGTCGGACAGGTACTTGGAATCCTGACTGGAAGCCTCGCCAACGGTGAGACCTCTCATGTTCGCGCGTGCTTCCATCGCCGTATTCACGGCTTCCTTGTTCACTCCTACGCCGTAAGGAACGATCTCGACAATCTGACCGCCTGCGTTGCGGAGCAGGAACGCGCCAGCAACAGGTTCATTCTCTCCGACGTAGTTCGGGAGTCCAGTGATGAACTCCGTGTCGCCTGCCTTGGCGGAATCCATCACGTCGTTTGCCATCGAGTCCGCCGTGTAATGCAGCAGATTGCCCTGACGGATGGGGGTCTTGACGTTGATGCCCGCATTCGACATCTCGGTTTTGACGTCGTCGGTCATCGTCACATCGGCATGACGGGCATCGACGGAGATGGCCATTCGTCGTCCAGCCCTGTAGTCATCCAATTGATGCATCGCCATCGCGGTTCCCATCGCTGGCTGCGACATTCCGCTCAGGCGCTGGAGCGCATTCCGATCCGAGATCTGGTCAAGGACGCGGGTGACGATCGCCGCCGCCTTGGTGCGACCGATCTCGATGTTCTCCTTGCGCTGCCTCACCTTATTCGCACCCATTGCTCCGACGCCCGTCACGCCGCCAGCGGCGAACGCGACGGGAATGACATCAAGGGATTCGTTCCAGAACCGAGCCAGCGACGCATCGTCGTAGGCCGTGTCGATGAAAATGGTCTGTGCGGCGACGTTTGCAACTTCTTCTCCTGCTTCGACCGCACCGACCTTGGCCAATGTTCCAGCGGTCTTTGCCGCAGCAACGATTCCTCGTGTTCCAAGATTGCTTTTGGACCCCTCAAGGAAGTTCCGAGACAGACGGTTGGTTGTGTCCGCTCCGCTTTCGGCGACCTTTCGGCCACCCTTGGAGATCGTGTTTGCTGCGCGCGCACCCTTGGACAGAAGAATCGACATCTCCAGCGCGTTACCAATGCCCTCGGAACCAACCTCGAAAATAGCGCCAGAGACACCCGCAGTCCGTCCCGCAGAGATCGACGGTGCAGACGGGGCTTCCGCCCCACGCAGCATCGCGTCTTCCTTGGCGCCCTCGTAACGCTGCCTCAACCGCTCTTGACCTCCCGCATATCCCATCGGAGCAAACATGGCAAGCCATGCTGGATTGGCCATCGCAGGAGCAGAAACGGCAACGGTTCCAACAACAGTTCCAGAGAACTTACCGACGCCGCTGCTGTCCTGAAGGACATCGCTGCGCAGATTCATGTTGCTGGGGTCGTACGGATCAGCAAACTGCTGCACGGCAGCGTAGAGCGGAGATGCAGACGTGGCCCTTGGCGCTGCCGCCATGCCGCGCCATGCCTTCAGAACCTCGTTCTTGACCCCTTCTCCCATCCGCTCTCCTTCAAGACCTCGCTCGGGCTCGTTCTTGTAGAGCATCTTGTTCTGGAGTTGCTGCGGGATCTCGGGCATCGGAAATGCCTCGGCGATCTGCTGCTCGTTCTTGTAGGGGACGTCGTCCTCCGACCAGATCTTTCCGTCGATGTTCGGAGTGCCGATGCGATCCCTAATCCGCTTGGCGTTCTCGCGAGCCCGATTGCGATCTGCCTCCACCTGCTCACGGACGCGCACGATTCCGTCGTAGTTGATCTGATCCATCGCAGACGGATATCGCGGGTCGATGGCATCACGACCGAAGTCGTAGATAGCCGACATCGTTCCCTTGATGGCTCCACCTGCTGCGCCCTCAATAGCCCGATACGTCCCACCAATGAAGTCACTGATCTCGGCTTCGATTGCCCCGCGCTTGTTCTTCTCCCACTGGGATGACGGCATGACGTCGAACCCATTCATGTAGGCCGATGCCCGATAGGCCGCGTACTCCGCGGGCTTTCCCGCGGCGATCGCCTCTTCCTTGAGGATCCTTCCGCGCTCGGACTTCACCTTGTCGGAGAGCCCGTCAAATGCCTTGTTCCAGTCGGGCGAATTGCGCATGACACCACGCGCTTCGAGCATCGCTTGCGTCTGCTGCGAGACGCGGTCGATGTCCTTGTAGATGCCCTCAAACAGACCGTCGTCGATGAAGTCGTTGTTCTGCATGGGTTCCAATCACATGGGGACGTTGCTGCGAGGAGCGACGGTAGCGGCTTGCTGTCGAGGATTCGGAGCGGGCGGAGCGTTTGCTGGGGACGGCGGAACAACCTGAGGCGCTCGCTCCGCAGAAACCGATCCTCCTCCGCGCTCTTCTGGACTTGGAGGAGCCATGCCCTGCTGGAGCGCGACGTTTCCAGCCTGAAGTTTGGTTCCGATCCACTGTGCCGCGGACTGCGTGCTCATGGCGTCGCTCGGACCGTAACCAAACTTCATCGAGAAGAATGACTGGAGTTGCGCCATGTACCCAAGGACGTCCTCTGGGCGGGCGACGTTGATCGGAATGTCGACAGCGTCGTCGCCCCACATGTTCCTGTCGGACGCGATCTGCATCGCCCACCAGAGAGTCGGATTCTCGCCCGCGTTGTTGTCGGCTTCAAGCGTGATGTCAAACAGGCCCGTGGTCTGAAGTCCACGTTGAGCACGAGATCGGCGCTTATCGCCGCCTCCAGCAAAGAACTCCAGAGTTCCAAGCGCCGCGGCATGGCTGCTCTTTCCGCTGGACATGGCCTTTGCGACAGCCTCGTCCCTGATAGACGGCATCGGAATTTCAGTTGCGCGCGTCAGGATCGCCATCTCGCGTTCCTGCGGGTTGTTCATGTCCACGGGTCGAGCGCGTGAAGACAGGATGCGTGACGCGGTCGCCTGACCGAGCGTGTCCATCTTGAGCGCCTGCAACTCGTTGCCCTGAGTTCGTCCTCCGTCGTACGCGCTGTTGGCTGACAGGCGGAACAACTGCTCCGTAACGAAGTCGGGATAGACGTCGGTCAAACCGATCAGGCCGTCTCTCAGGTCTGGATTGATGTTCGGGTTTGCACGCAACACCTTCGACACCATTTCAGATGTCTTCTGGACCTTGGTGGCGTGCTCCATGCGGCGTTCCATCTCATCCCGAGTGGCGACACGGGCATTCAAGATCGCCATCCACATGGACTGATCGACGGGAATGGATCCTCCGTTGATGTTGATCGCTGGGGTGCCATCGTCGAAAAACCCAAGATCGAACGTCTCCATGCCAATCGGATCGCCATTCACGATACCCCGCATGGCAAGGAACGGGTCACCGATGTTTGGTGCCCTGCCCTTGACTACCGATTCGATCTGCTTGCGATCCTTGTCCTCTTGGGTCGCAATGCCCTGAGCGATTCCCTGAGTCGCCTCGGCGACATCGGGAGTCTTCTGGGGCAGGTAATTGCCGACCATGCCTGCGTTCGGAGGATCGACGTTGCTGACCGCGGGGGTGTAGTCTTTGATTTCGCGCATGGCTATCTCAGGAAATTGATCCGCCGCCCCACGCCATAGTCGGCTGTGCCGTTCCACTGCGCGGGCTTCCCGTGTAGCGAGGCGAGGATTTGCCGAAGGCGTCGTACAGGAGATTGTCGATTGACATCGGGTTGAATTTCCCGCGTTCGGAGCGGAGATCCTCGCGCTCGGAAGCCTTTGCCCGCCGCTGGATCTCAAGGCTCTGGGTCAACTGACGCAGCGCCCGTTCCACGGCGTTTTCCGCTTCCTTAGAGGCGTATTCGCGCTGTTCCGACATCTCTGACTTTTTGAACTGGCGCTCCTCTTCGCGTGCAGCGGTCTCGTCCTTGCTTGTGACCATGTACTTGCGAAGCCAGTTCTCGTAGTCCGCATCGGACTTCTTCTTGAGATTCTTGTCCTCCTCGGAACTGGCCATGCCACCGAGCATCGACGCGCCAAGGCTGCGGAACGATCCGCTCGGGTCGGCCATAAGGCCCGCACCCATGCCGCGGATTGCGTCCGAGAAGAAATCACCGACGGAAGTGTTTGCCATGTTTGCCTCCTAGAACCCACGCATCTGCTGACGTTCTGCAAGTTGTGACGCGCTCAGGCTAGCGTCGGACCCGTTTCCTCCGAACATGCTTCCTAATCCAGAAAAGCCACCGCCAGCCCAACTTCCGAACAAGCCTCCAGCAACGGACATCCCCAATTGCCCGAACCGACCAGCGTCACCGCCCTCAAGGCTCTGGCGAGCCGCTTGGGCTCCGAAGTATCCCTGCATGCCCATGCCGCGGGCTCCGTACGCCTGCTGCTGGCGAGCCAACTCAGCGCCCGTGATCTGCGTCCCATAGTTCTGGTAGAGCGCGCTCGTACCCTGCGCCATCTGCGCGCCCATCTGGGCAATCCCGCTTCCGTACTGCATGGTCATGCCCGACAGGCCCATAGCGCGCTGGGCCTCAAGGCCCGACAACTGCTGGGCATACTGCTCGCGCACGACACCCTCCTGCAATGCGCCCTGAGTGCCGATCTGCTCGACGCGGGCCTGACCGAATGTGGTCGACCCAAGGCCAGTGAAGGCATTGCGTGCGGTCGCCGTCTGCTGCTGGCGGGCCACGGTCTGGCGCAGCATCTCGATGGTGGACTCTCGTCCAGTGCGCATCTCGGCCAGAGCCTTGTCCATGCCCGTGCCGTACTGCTGCTGTGCCTTGGAGAAGGCGTCGGAGTAGTTCCGCATCGACGTCTCAAAGTCGCTGCGGTAACGACCGATGTTCTGGTCTCGGAACTGCGAGATCTGCGCGATGATCGGATCGAAAGAGCGCTCGATGTCGGCGGCATACTGGCCATACCGAGACATGTAGTCAGCCTTGAGCGCTTCGGCTGCGCGCTTCTTGCTGTCGCTGCCGAACAGAAGTTGTCCAAAGAAACCCATTAGGTTGCTCCCCTTGATTTGCCGACCTGAGCGACCTGAACGGATGCCCGCTCGATCGACCACGGTCGACCATCGGATGCGATGGTGATGTACATCGCCTCCGACCTGATTCGCGTCTTGATTGCCTCGTTGCGCCCGACGACGAGCGTACCCACCTCGATGACCTCGGCGGACGAGAACGATGCTCCAGAGACAAGTGCTCCGTCGGGTTCGTCGTTCACGGGGACGTCGATCTGCGTCGTGTACTGGCCGTTCGGATTGGACGACGGTGAGTCCTGTTCGTACTCCACCTGCGTGTTCTGCCATTTGATCCGCCACACGGACGACTCAAACACCAGCGTGTAGTCGCTGGGACCGTCGTAAACGCTGGAGGTTCCAGACGTGAACGGATCAGCCTTCGTGTACTCGCCGAAAGGTCGCGTTCCGAAACGACCGTCGATCAGGTTCGGCGGAGAAGTCGTCGATGCGCTGCCGCCGTCGTACAAGTCGACGGTAACGGGTTGCGTCGCGTCCTCGCCGTCGACGGTCGTTTCCCTGATGTTTCCGATGAACAGGACGTCGGTCTTCAGGCCGATCGCCGCCTGCGCAGTGTCTCCCGTGGAGACGGTGACGATCGGGGCCGTGCTCAAGTCCTCGAAGTCATTCGGAACCTCGTACTGGTCTTCGGCAAGGTCGATCCTGATCTCGTTCAGCATCAGACGCTGCGGAAGCGGAGCGATGATCGGGCCTAGAGACAGGCTGTTTCGGATCCACTGAGCCGCCTGTTCCGAGTTCGTCATGTTGATTCGCCATCCGTCGATGCCGACGGGGAACGACTTGTCCATGATGACGATTGAATCCTCGCTGCACAGGAAGAACCGACCAGACTTGGTCCGAGATTCACCGATGTACATCACCGACAGCGGAGCGAACATGAGCGGATCGGAGAACCGCTGCGGCCAGAATGAGTCGGTCTTCGCGTCGTAGTACAGATGGAGGCTTGACGACGACGACCCACTCACCGACAGGAAGATCCAGACGCCTTCTCGGTCTGGATCCCAATGCAGGATCGGCCAGATCTCTCCAGTATCAATCCCGAAGAACGCGGCTGCTGCAACCTCGGCTTCGATCGAAAGTCCGACTGGCGCGGTGTTGATGTTCTTGTCGACGTCGAGGATCGTCGCCGTTGCTCCAGTACCCTCTCCGAACGGAGAAGCGATCGACCTGAGCGTTCCTCCAGCCAGATTGCTGCTACCGCCAGTTGCGGGAGAGCCAAAGTCCAGCCGAAGAAAGAACGAGTCCAGTCGACCAGACGAGACCCTGTTTCCTCGGTTGAAGTTGAAGTCGTTCGGGGAGAGGAGATAAAGTCCGTCCTTGGCCAGAATGTATGCGGACTTCTCCTGACCAAAGCACCACGCGCGCCGACCAGCGATGCCGATTGACTTAGTCAGCGTGACGATTTGCGCATTGGCTTGGTCAAAAGCAGGATCGGTCGTCAGGAACTCGAACGAGTTCGTGCAGGCGAACATCAGGCCAGTCTGCCCGAACGGGAAGATCGCGATGATCGGGTCTCCCAGCGTCCCGAAATCTCCGCCAGTGGAACCTCCGATTGCACCAATGCGTTCGGTCGACGCATCCCAGCCATCGTTCGGTGCATGGCCGAACGTCATGTCGGGAGCGCAGGCGAACCAGATCGTCGGGGCATTCTTGTACCCAGCAAGAACGATTCGCGCTCCCCACCTGCAAATGACCGTGGCACGTTGACCAGCGGATGTGCCGCCAATGGCATCTGTGTGGTAAGGACCAGTAGCAGCGCCTCCTCCTCCTCCTCCTGATGAATGTCCCCAAAGCGTTACGCCAGCCGTGGTAGTACTTACTCCAGTCGGGTCATGCAGGTGCGCGACAATGTAGTTGTCGCCATCGACGAAGAAGAAGTGCTCGTTGAACTGCACTCCCTCAACGGCGACATCAGACCTCAGTTTTGGAGCGGCCTGATTGCTCATCTGAGTGAACGTGGCCGTCGTGCCCTGCGGATCTCCGAAGAACACACGTCCGTTCCTGACGATGATGATCCGCTCGATCAGCGTTCCGCTCTCGTAGATCCTGTAAGACCCGATGAACTGGACGTTGTCGATGTCGTTGCCTTCTGAGTCAGTCCACTTCTTCGTTCCGTTCCTCGTTCCGATCCGAAGGCGCCCATTGAACACGTCCACGGGCATCACGTTGATGCACGACGGAGTCATGCCCTGCGGAACCGCAGAGAACTGCGACTGCTCGGTGAAGCCCTTGAACGGAAGTTGGAACGGGATCTGCGTCACGAGATTCGGATCAGGGTTGCCCAGAACGTGTTAGTTGGAGCGGTTCCGCCATTGACGGTCGTGACCGTCGTTCCACCAGTGCTGACCACGACCTTCACGAATCCGCCAGTGCTGCTGCACGCCACGCCGTGCCATGTGCCGATGGCGGAAGTCAGGTTTCCAATTCCAGCGGATGCGATTGTGAACAGGCCACTCGTGCTGGTTCCGCTGACTTGCGTTCCGATCGACGTGCTGTCGACGGTGACGATCGCAGTCTGCCCGATGCGCGTACCGTCGACGTACGACTTGTTAGCGGCATCGTTGGCGTTAGTCGGGGTGTCCAGATTGAGAATCTTCCCCGTGGTCATGTCGAGGGTAGTTCCGACCTGAACGCTACCTCCAACTACAAGATTTGATGCAAGCGTCACGCCCTGCGCCGCACCGATGGTGATGGCTGCGTTTCCATTCGTAGCCAGAACCAAGGTGTTGTCGGCAGTCCACGCGATGCCAGTGTCTAGGTCTCCGTTGTTGGCGATCGAAGGCAGGGATGCGGTGCCATCGGAGAACGTGGCGACACCCTTCGCGTCGAGCGTGGTGCAGGTGATCGCCGTACCAGTCGACGCATCGGAAGCCCAGTTGCTCAGCGGCGTCCATGCGCGGAATGCAGAAGCGCCACTGTCGAAAGTCCTGTTGAAGAACTTGCTCGGGATGGTTCCATCGCCCTCCGTGTGCAGATACTGGACCAGAGCGGTCCCGTAGGTCAGCGTCAACAGATGCATGGAACCGTCCGCGGACGCGAACGTGAATGGCCCGTTGGTCAGGCCAACGGGGTTGGTGAACGTGTAACGCCCGTTCTTCCGAAGGGCGTTGTCATTCAGGTCCGTCAGGCTTGCCGTGGACCGCTCTGGCAGGGTTCCCGCAAGGTAGTCCAGCGAGTTGTACGCCTGTGGAGTCGCATTCGGTCCGATCTTGACGCCGATGACGACGTTTGACTCGATCTCCACGCCCATCTCACCAGCCGCGAGAGTGTTCGTCGACCAGTTTGCTGCGGAGTCTCGTCGCATCTGAATCTTGGCGGTCATTGTTTCTCCTCAACATAACTGGGCGGGACGATGTACATGCCCTCTGGGATCTCTACGGCGTTGGCCGACAGGGTCCACTGCCCGTCAATCAGCATCCACACCTTTCCCCTCACCGACGGTCCCACCCGAACTGGGCTTTGATCGGGGATGAACACCGCCCTGCTCCCGCATCCACTCGCGAATGCGAGTGCCAGCACGCCGAAGGCGACCAGCATCCACATCGCCATCGACAGCCACGGAGCCACGCTCCATGCGTTTTTCAAGGTGACCAATGAGCGCAAGCGCGATGGCTGCGACGACCTTGTCGAACATGGGGCTTCCTCCGAGTACCAGTCGTCGTAGCCTTGGGTCACTTCTTCACCATCGTGCGGCTCACGGTGTAGCCGAGGCTCGTCAGGACCATTCCAGCCAGACCGAGCAACTTCTCTCCCTGCGACTCGGCGGGAAAGATGTCGGCGGCGAACAGGAGACCGACGATCGACGCCGCTGCGGCAAGCCAGAACTCGGTCGTCTTGTAGCCAGCCTTGGGCTCGTTGTTGGTGGGGGTATCGCTCATTTGTTCCTTTCGAGCCGCTCAAGGCGAACGGCCAGTTCTCGCAGACGATCGTCCGTCTGCTGATCCTTCATGGTGAGCCCGATCTGCGCCTTCGCGAGATCGGAAACGATGCTGCTCAGTTCCTTCACCTGTTCCGTCGTGGTCTCAATCTTCTGGTCCTTGCGTCCCAGACTCATCATTATCGTACCTATGCCGACGGCCATCGCGACAACTTGAGCCCAAGTTGCGATCAACTGCGAGGAGCGACGCTTCTCTTCGGTCACGACAGAATCTCCGCCTTGCGGCTGCTGGTAATGATGGCTTCTGATACTAGGTAGTTCATGCCCGCCAAGGTGACGGGGTCGTCGGCGATGATCTCGTGGGCGGAAGACGCCAGCATCAGGAAGTCGGCGACCGAATCGTCGGTCTTGGCCGTAGCCCTGATCGCAGTCCGTTCCGCCGACGTGAACCTGTTCAGGAAGTCGTAGGATGACCAGCGCGGAGCGTCGAAGGTCCATCCGTTCCAGTAGTAACCTACGGATGCTCCAGACCCTTCCGTGACCTTGACGGATCCCTCAGGTCGAATTTCGGACGTGACAATGGACGTCACGCGCTTGTTTTCGTCCAAGATCGCCCAGTTCACCGCGTCACCTCCATCGTCATGCCGACGTAGTCGCAATCGAGGTTGCGAGCGTTGGCACCAGCCGTCTTCCTGATTTGAACGCCGAATCCCGTGGCGCGGGCAGTTCCAGAAGGCAGGTTACCCGTTACAACATTATTGGTAACCGT
>CAIWCL010000248.1 GCA_903911205.1 uncultured bacterium | reverse complement strand
TCGACCTTGCAAGATGGGGAAGCAACGACTGGTGGCGCGATGCAGGCGTCGAGCCGCATATCACGCTTGTTTCGATGGGAAATCCGCATCTCGTCCTCTGCTGTGATGATCCAGCGCGCGTGCCGCTTGAAGTCGTTGGTCCGCGCATCGAACGTGATGCGTGGTTCCCTTCGCGTATCAACGTGCACTTCGTGCGCTACGGCCCGCGCGCCGGTGAAGCCGTCATGCGTACATGGGAGCGGGGCTCTGGCATCACGTTTGCGTGCGGTACCGGTGCGAGCGCGGTGTGTGTTGCTGGGGTACTTCTTGGCCGCAGCGCGAACACGCTTGATGCGCAGCTTCCTGGTGGCCTGCTTCGACTTGAGTGGAACGGGAGCGCGGAGGATCGTGAGACGAGTGTGCGCATGACCGGGCCTGCGACCGAGGTGTACGAAGGCGAGGTTGATCTTGAGCAACTCACGGTTTCGCAGCCGACTGTGGCAGGAGGGCTCCATGTCTAACCTGCGGTCGAACCTGCAGTCGAGTGCGCTCTCACAGATCGAGCAGCTTCTCGCTGCTCGGATCGCTGCTCGGCGCACAGAGATGGAGCGCGATCTCGAGCAGTTCGTTGCGATCCCAACGGGCACCGGTCACGAATCGGGACTCGCGGAACTGCGCGCCATCATGCGAGCAAGGCTTGCCGCACTTGGGGCGGAAATCGATGAAATCGCGGGGGATCCGCGGCCCTCGTGGATTGTGCAGCCAGGTCAGCGAGCCGATGCGACTCCGCCTGTTTCTCTGCGCGCTGTTGCACCCGGCGGGCGAGGGCGGCCAGTGCTTCTCACGGGGCACCTCGATACGGTGCACGATCCGTTCGGCTCGTTCCAAACGCTCGCGCGCGAGTCGGGCGACCGCGCGATTGGGCCCGGGGCGATCGACATGAAGGGCGGACTGATCGCGATGCTCTTCGCACTTGAAGCGCTCGCGGCAGAGAAGGTGCCCGTGTCGTGGACGGTCTTCCTCAATTCCGATGAAGAAACCGGAAGTTTGCATAGCCAGCGCGCGATTCGTGCGGAGGCGCGTGCGTGTGCTGCGGCGGGGGGAATTGGTCTCGCGATGGAGCCGGCGCTCCCAGACGGTTCGCTGGTGCTTGAGCGGCTCGGATCGTGCACTTTCCGCATCGAATGCCAAGGTCGCGCGGTCCATGCAGGGCGCGACTTCGCAAACGGCGTGAGCGCGGTCAACGCGCTCGCGGCGAAGATCCTCGATGCCGCGCGATTGGTCGATCTTGAGAAGGGCACCGTGGTCAACATCGGGCCGCTCGAAGGCGGGAAGGCGACCAACATCGTGGCGGATCGGGCACTTGGTTGGGGGAACGCGCGGTTCCGCGACGCCGCGCGCGAGGAGGAACTCAAGCGCGGGCTCTTCGCGCTCGCGACCGCCGCTGACGCGCCGCTTCCGCGGACACGAATTGAGTATGAATCGAATCGCCCCGCGAAACCCGAGATTCCGGCGGTGCGCGCGCTTGCCGAGGAGGTTCGTGCGATCGGGCTCGCCCTCGGTCAAGCTGTCGGGTTCGGCAAGTCGGGCGGCGTGTCGGATGGCAATCTCATGCAGGCGGAAGGCCTGCCGACGATCGACACCATGGGCCCGATCGGCGGAAATCTGCACCGAACCGACGAATACATCGAGCTCGATTCCCTCGTTCCGCGCGCGGCGACCCTCGCGATTCTGCTCTCGCGGCAGGTACGCGTCCCGTAACCCGGCGATTCTTCGAAACCTACGCTGCAGACCCCCTCACCGAACGGACGAAAAGAGGGGGCAACTTGCACGCTCGCATGCCCCAGCGGTCTGAACCGCTCGAAGGAAGTTCCCGAAGGAAGTTCATGACGACTCTGAATTCTGTCACCGCCCCGACGCACACCATCGGTGCTGCCCTGCACGCGAACGCCGCCGTCGACGCAGCGATCAAGACCATCCGCGCAGAAGTCGAACGCGCACAGCGCGAGTTGACTGGCGCGCGTCCGCCGCGCGCAGAACTCAAGGAGACGCTCGACGGTTGGTTGAAGCGCGCAACGGAGGTACGCGGTCGCGGACCGCTGTACCCCTATCTCGGTTCAGGTGTGGGCAACGGCCCGCTCGTGGAACTTGTGGATGGCAGCGTGAAGTGGGATCTCATCAATGGCATCGGGGTCCACATGTTTGGACACGGCGACCCGGAACTGATCGAGGCGTCGATCCGCGGTTCGATTTCCGATCTCATCATGCAGGGAAACCTGCAGTACAACGCAGAGGCGGTTGAGTTCGGCGAGTTTCTTGCGGTGGAAGCCGCGCGAACATCGCGGCTCAAGCACTGCTTCATCACCAACTCCGGCTGCATGGCGAATGAAGCGGCGTTGAAGGTGTGTCAGCAGAAGACGGGAGGCGCGCCACGCATCATCGCGTTCGCCGACTGTTTCATGGGGCGCTCGACAACCATGTCGCAGATCGGCGATACCGCGGCGTACCGCCAAGGAATCGCGCTCAACATTCTTGTCGACTACTTGCCGTTCTACGACCCCGAGATGGGCCAACGTTCGATCGATATGGCGGTCTGGCATCTTGAACAGTTGATTCACCGCTACCCAGGTGAGCACTGCTGCCTCATCGCTGAACTCGTTCAAGGTGAAGGTGGGTTCAACACCGCGCCACGCGAGTTTTTCGTGGCGCTCTTTGAGGCAGCGCGCAAAGCAGGCATTCCGATTTGGGACGACGAGGTGCAGAGCTTTGGTCGCACCGAAAGCATGTTCTGCTTCGAGCGTCTCAATCTTGGTGAATACATCGATGTGGTCACAGTTGGGAAGATCACGCAGGCATGCGCATGCCTTTACACCGCGGATTTCAATCCAAAGGCGGGGCTTCTCTCGGGGACATTCGCAGCATCGACGAGCGCATTCGCGACGGGACTTTCGATTCTGCAGCGCTTGAAGAGCGGTGGTTACTACGGCGCGGATGGACGTATCGCAAAACTCTTTGCCGCATACAGGGAGCATGCAGACGCATTTTTTGCAAAGCATCCAGCGTGGTTCCCTCCGGTGACAAACTCACTCGGACGAACGACCAAGACGGTCGTTGCAGGACACGGCGGCATGATGCGGTTGACGCCTTTCGGCGGAAACAAAGAGAAGATTGGCAAGCTCCTCAACAACCTCTTCGAAGATGGAGTGATCGCATTTAGCTGTGGTCACGGACCATATCACTTGCGATTCCTCCCGCCTGTTGGCGTGATGAAGCCAGAGCACTTTGGCCCTGTTTTTGAAATCATGGAGAAGTCGTTCGCGCGAACGGCCTAACGCCGCCGGAGCACGCATGTTTGTCATTCGACCAGCCATCCTCGACGACCTTCCGACGCTCTTGAAGCTCGCGAAGATGGTTCACTTCATCAATCTTCCCGCAGATAAGGATCTCCTTGCGGCCAAGGTTGGACGCAGTCGCCGAAGTTTCGCTGGCGATGTCGATGACATTCGCGATCGCGAGTTCATGTTCGTGCTTGAAGATGGCGAGTCGCGAGAAGTGGTTGGTACCTGCACGATTCTTTGCTGTGTCTCGTGGGATGGGCGCCCGCACATCTATCTCAAGACGGGGAAGCGCTCGTTTTACAGCGAAGATTTGCAACTCGGGCAAACGCATGTGACGCTTGAACTCGGCACCGATACAAGCGGCCCAAGTGAAGTCGGTGGGTTGATTTTGGCACCAGGATTCCGCGGTCGTCCAGAGCGACTCGGCTCGTTGCTCTCACTGATTCGATTCCATTTCATCGGGCTTCATCGCGAGATGTTTGCGGAACGCATCCTCGCCGAAATGATGGGTCCATTGACGCCCGACTCCGGCACGCTTTTGTGGGAGTACCTCGGGCGTCGCTTCATTAATCTCTCGTACAAAGAAGCGGATCTCTTCAGCTCGCGCTCCAAAGAGTTCTTGTTGTCGCTGTGGCCGAAGGGCGAGATCTACGCATCGCTTCTTCCGCCAGAAGCGCGTGCACTCATCGGAAAGGTTGGCGAGGAAACCGAGCCTGCGAAACGCATGCTTGAGAAGCAGGGCTTCAAGTATCACGGGCATGTGGACCCATTTGATGGAGGCCCGTATCTCGATGTTGCCATCGATGAAGTCCCGCTGGTGAAAGCGACCACGACGATGCGCGCGGTCGCAGGAAATGTCGCGGGAAACACCGCAGGAAATGGCGAAGCGTTTGTTTCATTCCGCGGCCGCGGCGGATTCCGGGCGGTGCGCAGCGCGTACGCAATGGAAGCGGGGAAACTCGTGCTTCCCGCTGAAACGCTCACATCCATCGGCGCCACGACGGATCCCACCGTCGGATTTACGCCGCTTCCAGAGTCGAAATCACGAACGCGGAAGAAGAAGGGGTAACGGCGTGAACGCGTCTCTTGCGTATCTCACACAGCCGCCAAGCGACTTGGTGAACGGCGTGTTTCGGCCGCTTTCTGGCGATGCGATTACAACGCGCGATCCCGCGCAGCCTTCTCGTGTGGTTTGGACGGGTACGCCTGTCGCGGCCCACGCAGAAGAGGCAGTCACCGCCGCACGAAGCGCTTTGCCCGCATGGCGCGCACTTCCATTGCAAGAGCGGCGTGCGTATTTGGAGCGTTGGCGTGAGGCATGTGTGCGTCATGCGGGTCGTCTCGCGGCAGCGATTTCTCGCGAGGTCGGAAAGGTCAAGTGGGAGGCCGAACTCGAGGCAAGAATCGTTGCCGAGAAAGTGACGATCACGCTTGAAGAGCGTGTACTTGCGCGCGTGGCGGGATTCGAAGTTGCGGCGGGTGCTGGAAAAACAGGCATTTGCGCGTTTCGTCCTCACGGCGTGATGGCGGTGCTCGGACCGTACAACTTTCCTGCGCACCTTCCCAACGGACAGATTGTCCCTGCGCTTCTCGTTGGGAACACGGTGGTCTTCAAACCAAGTGAGAAGGGCGCGTCGGTTGGGCAACTGCTCGCCGAAATCGCACAGGAAGTTGGTTTTCCGGCCGGAGTTTTTAATGTCGTGCAAGGTGGCGGTGCGATTGCATCGCGGCTTTCGACGCATCCTGATGTGGATGGCGTGCTCTTCACGGGTTCTTTCCCCGTTGGACGACGCATTCTCGAAGCAAATCTCGATACTCCTGGCCGTTTGATCGCGCTTGAGATGGGTGGATCGAATCCTGCGTTTGTCTCGGAAAATGCGGATCTTCGCCGCGCTGCAATTGAGTGTGTACGCGCCGCTTTCGCAACCACGGGTCAACGCTGCACATGCACGCGTCGCGTGCTCGTGGATGAGAAGGTTGCGGATCGCTTCATTCCGATGTTCTTGAAACTCGCATCCACACTTGTGATTGCGGGCGCCGACGACGGCGTTCCTGCGTTCATGGGACCACTGGTGACGAGTGATGCACGCGATGCCGTGTTGCGCGCACAGGCGGCGCTTGCGTCGCGCGGGCGACTACTGCTTGAAGCGTCGCCACTTGATCGCGATGGATTCTTCCTCGCACCGGGTGCTGTCGAAGTTGACCGCTTCCGGCTTGAGGACGAGGGTGATGAGATTTTCGGGCCGTTCGTACAGTTTGCGCGCGTGAGCGGCGTCGAGGCGGCTGTCGCTCAAGCAAACGCGACGCGATTCGGTTTGGCTGCGAGCATCTTCACGAACGATGAAGCAGAGTGGCGTTCGTTCCGCGAGGGTTCGCGCGCGGGCTGCGTGAACTGGAACACCGGCACGGCGGGTGCGAGCAGCAAACTCCCATTCGGTGGCACTGGGCGCAGCGGAAATCACCGTCCAGCCGGAGCATTTGCGGTGGACGCATGTGCGTATCCGGTTGCGACCATGATCGACACCGCTGATCTTGCGATTCCGCAAGGGATGCATATCGCCGCGATCGGTGGTTGAGCGCGATGCGCCGAGATGTTGCTTGACGGCACGGCCGACGCGAGTCGGACCCAAGATCGGAACGGATGCGTTGCAACGCCTGCATCTCTGAGAATGAGCGAAGCAACGCGAGAAGAGATATGCGAAAAATACGGGGCAAAAAGCCACACGCGGCCTTGCGGCCGCGTGTGACTCGTCCCTAACTGGAAGCATTCCCAAATGGGGGACCCTCACGTGAGGAGTCGGAGGGTCTCAGCTTCCATCGGATGCCCTGGTGCTTTCGCACGGCGGGGCACCCCGGATCGGCCCCGCATGCACGACTCACTTCGAGCATCTGACTTCGTGAGTATCGGGAGCCTGTACGGCCCTCGCCATGAGGCGGATTCCCCAAACCGCCTCATGACGACGATGTTGGTTCGAAAGAAAGAGGTTCGGAGTTCGCCAGACCAAGCATCGTGCCCTGCAGATTGGCATGCGGATCTCCGTAGAGTCAGGCACGAAGGAGTCAGGCGCGAAGGAGTCAGGCACAAGCGACACAACTTGCGAGCGCGCGTTCAAATTTTTGGCGCTCGGGGTAGGTTTGACCGATACCCCGCTATCGTCAGTTGCTGACGGGTTGGGCGCGCCTTGCGAATTGGTCGCGTCGAACCCAGAGACGGCACGAAACAGCATCCTTGGAACTGCGCATCGCGCGGGACCACTCAAGGCATCGGTGCGGCGTCGCGTACTGCGGAAAGGTACGTGGCGCTGCGCCGGTTTTCTTTCCGCGCCTGCAGAGGTGGGAGTCGGCGACTCGGGAGAGATTCCCGGGAGATGTGCCCCTGACGAGGTTGCCCGGCGAAGCGGTGCGTGCGGCAACTCAGCCCGCGCGCATGTCGTCGAGGACCTCGTCGGCCGCGCGCTGACCGGAGAGGCAAGCGCCTTCCATAAGTCCCTTCCATGAATCCCTTCCATGAATCCCTTCCATAAATCCCTGCCATGAATCCCTGCCATGAATCCCTGCCATGAGTAGAAGCTGTCGGCGTGCTCGCCGGCGAACCTCATCCGGCCAGCGGCCTCGCCCTCGAGCCCGGCGATCGAGGTGAACTGACCCGGGCGGTAGCAGGTGTAGGAGCCTCGGGAAAGTGCGCTCGAGGGCCAATGGGCCCGTGCCGCGCGCGCG
>CAIWCL010000247.1 GCA_903911205.1 uncultured bacterium | reverse complement strand
TCAATCGCGTGGTTCTCAATCGCGTGGTTCTCAATCGCGTGGTTCTCAATCGCGTGGTTCTCAATCGTGCGGCACGCTGCGTCATCGCGGCATGCCTGATCGGCGGAGTTCCGGACATCGCCCAAAGCCAAGAAACCCCCGCGTTTTTGGCGGTGCCGCGCGTGGGAGCCCAGTCGCCGGAGCGGTTTCGAGCGCTCTTCCAGTCTGCAGGCGAGTCGATGGTTCGCGTACTGGTCCTCGGCGATTCACAGGAAACAATGCCCGGGGGATCGGGTTACCTGTATCTCCCGTACTTGAATGCGCGCTTCGCGAAGGCCTTTGGCCCGGCGGGCGAGTCGATGCTCTTCACCAATGTCGGGATGCAATCGACGCCTCACTGGCTCGCGAGTAGCACCACGAGTGCGGCGAGCACCGCGACGACCGTTTCGAGTACCGCGGTGTTGCCAGGCGTCGTCGTTCGCAGATTGCTCGCCGACGATGGAACGATACTTGGCGCATTCCGTGTCATGCTGCTCCACGACGCAGCATCAGCAGCAGATCCACTGCTGGTTGATGGTCCGTGGTTTGATCGGAGCGGCCCATTCGTTGGCGAAGTACTCGCGGTCGCGAGCACCAGTCCAACCGCGGTTCGTTGGACGAACAGTCCGAGCGACAGCAGTGTTGCCGGCTTTGGTCCGATGACCGTTCAAGACGGCGTACTCCCGATTCCGTCGAAGGCAGCGCCGGGATCGTTCCATTGGCTCGAAACTCCGTCACTCTCGTTCGCGGGCAAACGCCACGTACAGCTCAATCTCAGCGGCGCGCTTGCAAAGGCTGGTGGCAGTGGTGGAGGAAGCAAGGTCGCAAGCGCCGAGGTCGCAGGCGTCCGATTTCGGAGCCTCCAGGCTCATCACGGCGTTGTTGTCCAGTCCTTTGCGCGCGGAGGTATGCGGCTTCAGGATGTGCTTGGTGAACACGCCGCGAGTGGAGCATTCCTTCGAGCGATGGCGCCAAGCGTGGTGGTCCTGCACTTCGGCGCGAACGATGTGGCGTACGGCATCGGAATCGCGGAATGGCGTAGTCGAGTCCTTACCACGATTGCGTGGATTCGTACAGAAATGGGCGATCCACAGTTTCCGGTGATTCTCGCGAGCGATCTTCGCAGTGGTCCCGTTGTCGGCTTTCCTGTTCTCGATCAACTTCCTGTGGTGGCGCACGACATTGCCATGCAGGATGCGAATGTGCTTGCGTTGAATCTGCCGCGCATCGTCGCGGAAGAGTATTTCTGGCTCGATCGACGTCCGTACTTGATCGATGCAGCCCACCTGCGCTCGTATGCGCAGCGCATGCTGGCTGAAGCATTCGTTGGAGAACTCTGCGCGTCGCTCGCGATTCCTGATCCGGGGTGCTCGCAAGCGTCGTGGGCAGATTGCGTGCGCGCCGTCGGTTCGACGTGCTCCTATGGCGGATGCGTCCTTCTGACAGACGTCGATGCAGCGATACTCAACATTCCATGGAACGGCCCGGGAACAGACTGTTCCGATGCCGATGCGGACGGGTACGCGGATCGTTGTCCGCGCCCAGCATCTCCCGACATCAACGGTGATGGAGTGGTTGATGCGAGCGATCTTGCGATGCTCTTAAACGCATGGGGGACGGCATTTCCGAAGGCCGATCTTGATTACGACGGTTCGGTTGGAGGAGCGGACCTTGCGATTTTGCTCAGCCGTTGGGAAGTGTGAGCGATTGCAAACTCTGACGGACGCGATCGCGCTCACGCGCCGAGGTTGCGCCGCTTTTCCATCACGAATTTCAGATGATGGTCGACGTGGTTCGCGTAGATCTCGACGATCTGCAACAGTGTCACTTTGCCGCGCTGCGTGTGGATGCCTGTGCGTGCAAACGCTTCGGGCGGAAGCGTGCGCAGCCAGCGCGCGGTGAAGCGGCGGTTCGCGTCGAAGGTGTCGAGAACCTCTGCAAGATTCGCTTGCGATGATGGGAGCTTTGCAATGAAGGCGTTCTCGTCGTACGAGACAAGCAGGGGGTTTTCTTCGGCAACAATTCGACGCAGGCGATGCGTGGACGCGAGATCGCTATCGAGAAGATGCACCGCGTTCTCCATGATGCTCCATTCGCCGGGCCCGATGCGCGTATTGAGTTGTGCGTCGGTGAGGCCGGCGCAGGCTGCACGGAGTTTCGCGGGGCCTGATTCGTAGGAGCGGAGCGCGGTATCGATGGCGGTGGCGGAATTGTTGGCGGTCGCGGTTGTTGCAGTCGTCATGGGTGCGATCTCGATCGGCGAGTGTAGACGAGTACATTCCACAGATGCAATCTTGTTCACGCATCGTTGTTTTTCTTCGCTGCATGGTCGCGTGTTCGGCGTTGGTCTCGCTCGGTGCATGCACGGCAACGACGCGCTCCACGACGATTCGCGCGACCGTTCCTGAAGGAACGTCCGTCGTCTACGTCGCGGGCAGCGTGCCGGAACTTGGCGCGTGGGATCCGGGCAAGGTCGCGATGGAGGGCGTCGGGCGCGAGCGTGTGCTGCAATTTTCTCCAGCAGAAGGTGCGCGCGAGATCGAGTTCAAGCTGACGCTCGGCTCATGGTCGCGCGAGGCCCTTGGTGCAGACGGCAACATCATGCAGAACCAGCGTGTTGTGCGCGATGGTGAGGTGCGGGTGGTTGTCGCTGGATTTCGTGAGGATCGTGCACAGGAGGCGCGAGCGAATCCCCAAGCGAACCCTGAAGGCGGTGGAGTACTTGGGACGATCGTCCGGTGGGACAACGTTTCCTCGAATCACCTCGTGCGTTCGCGCACGGTGGAGGTGTGGCTTCCTCCCGACTACGACGCGAACGACGCGGTCCGGCATCCGGTGATCTACGCGCACGACGGACAGAACATGTTCGATCCACGGCTTGCCGCGTTCGGTGTCGATTGGGGGCTTGATGAAGCGATCGTCGCGCGCGCCGCAAAGGGATCGGACTCAGCGACGATTCCTCTTCCGATCGTTGTGGCCATCTGGAACACCGCAGATCGTCGCCGTGAATACAACCCGTGGGACTTGGGTGACGCATACGCGCGCTTTCTGCTCGAGGAATTGAAGCCGCGCGTTGATGCAGCGTTTCAGACGCGCACCGACGCCGCGTCGACGATGACGCTCGGTTCGTCGATGGGCGGCCTCATCTCCTTTCACCTTTGCCGTACGCATCCCGAGATCTTTGGGCTTGGTGCGTGCGTGTCGACGCACGTGCCGTTCCATGCGGGCAATCTTGCGCGCGCGCAAGGTCGCGAGCCAGAGGCCGGGATCGACGAGACACCGTTGATCTTGCGCGATATCGCGGCGGGTATGACGTTCCCGAAGGGGCCGCGCCTCTGGTTTGACTATGGCACCGTTGGTCTCGACGCTGCCTACGAGCCGGTGCAGCGCCAAGTCGACGCATGGCTTGTGCGGCAGGGGCTTGTCGAAGGTGTCGACTTCGTTTCGCGCCGCTACGACGGCACCGACCACAGCGAGCGCGCGTGGCGTGCGCGGGTTGGTGATGCGCTTGCGTTCCTCTTTCCCGCGTCTGTTTCTGCTCGACCTGATGCGGCGTCGGGCGACGCAGCGCAGCGCGCGCGCGACGCGCGAAAGTCTGCCGAAACCCACTGAAAAGGGCGCTGTATTCGCGGCGATCTCACGCCGTCCGAGTTTTCGTACACTGACCCTCCCGCGCATTGCGGGAATTCGCATTTTGAAAGAGGTCAGAGACGATGTCCGCACACCCAACGATCATCTACACGCACACCGACGAAGCGCCGATGTTGGCGACCTATTCGTTCCTCCCGATGATCCGCATGTTCGCGAAGCCCGCGGGGATCGCGGTCGAGATGCGCGACATTTCGCTCTCGGGCCGCATCATTGCGGCGTTCCCCGAGCGCATGAAGCCCGAGCAGCGGATCGGCGACCACCTCGCCGAACTCGGCGCCCTCTGCCTCAAGCCCGAGGCGAACATCATCAAGCTTCCGAACATCTCGGCCTCGGTGCCGCAGATGAAGGCCGCGATCAAGGAGCTCCAGTCGCAGGGCTACGACCTGCCGGACTTCGTCGACGAGCCGAAGTCTGACGTCGAGAAGGACGCGCGCGCCCGTTACGCGAAGGTGATGGGCAGCGCCGTGAACCCGGTGATCCGCGAGGGCAACTCCGATCGTCGTTCGACGAAGTCGGTGAAGGACTACGCGCGCGCGAACCCGCACAAGATGGGCGCATGGGCGGCCGACTCGAAGGCCTCCGGCGCGTCGATGACGGGCGGCGACTTCTTCGGCAACGAGCAGTCGGTCACGATCCCGGCCGCCACGACGGCGAAGATCGAGTTCGTCGGCGCCGACGGTGCGACGACCGTCCTCAAGGAAGGCCTCAAGCTCTCGGCGGGCGAGATCCTCGACGCGACCTTCCTGTCGAAGAAGGCGCTCGTCGCGTTCCTCGAGTCAACCATTGCCGACGCGAAGGCGAAGGGCGTGCTCTGGTCGCTCCACATGAAGGCGACGATGATGAAGGTCTCCGACCCGATCATCTTCGGACACGCGGTGAAGGCGTTCTTCAAGCCGGTTTTTGAGAAGCACGGCGCGACGCTCGCGAAGGTTGGTGTCGACGTCAACAACGGCTTCGGCGACCTCGTCGCGAAGATCGCGTCGCTTCCTGAGGGCGAGCGCAGCGCGATCGAGGCCGACATCAAGGCTGCGCTTGCGAACGGCCCTGCCATCGCGATGGTCGATTCCGACAAGGGCATCACCAACCTCCACGTTCCGAGCGACGTCATCGTCGACGCGTCGATGCCCGCGATGATCCGCGAGGGCGGCAAGATGTGGAACGCGGCCGGCAAGACGCAGGACGCGATGGCGGTCATCCCGGACCGCTCGTACGCGGGCATCTACCAGGCCGTCGTCGACTTCTGCCGCGCGAACGGCGCGTTCGACCCGAAGACGATGGGCTCGGTGCCGAACGTCGGCCTGATGGCGCAGAAGGCCGAGGAGTACGGCTCGCACGACAAGACGTTTGAGGCGAAGGCTTCCGGCACCATGCGCGTCGTCGATGCGTCGGGCGCGGTGCTTCTCCAGCACAAGGTCGAGGCGGGCGACATTTGGCGTGCGTGCCAGACGAAGGATCCGGCGATCAAGGACTGGGTGAAGCTCGCGGTGACGCGCGCGCGGCTTTCGAAGACGCCGGCGTGCTTCTGGCTCGACGAGAAGCGTCCGCACGACCGCGAACTCCTCAAGAAGGTGCACGCGTATCTGAAGGACCACGATGTCACGGGTCTTGAGATTTCGATCAAGGAACCCGCAGCCGCGTGCCGGTTCTCGTGCGAGCGAATGAAGCAAGGTCTCGACACCATCTCGGTCACGGGCAACGTGTTGCGCGACTACCTCACCGACCTCTTCCCGATTCTTGAACTCGGTACCAGCGCGAAGATGCTCTCGATCGTGCCGCTCATGAATGGTGGCGGTCTCTTCGAAACGGGCGCGGGTGGCAGCGCTCCGAAGCATGTGCAGCAGTACGTCGCCGAGAATTCGCTCCGCTGGGACTCGCTCGGCGAATTCCAAGCGCTCGGAGCGAGTTTCGAGCACATCGCCTCGACGATGGGCCACGCGAAGGCGCAGGTGCTTGCCGAGACGATCGACGAGGCGATCGGCCTGTACCTCGCGAACAACAAGGGACCCGCGCGCAAGGTGGGCGACCTCGACAATCGCGGCAGCCACTTCTACCTGTCGCTCTACTGGGCGCAGGCGCTCGCGAAGCAGACGAAGGACAAGGCGCTCGCCGCGTACTTCGCGCCGATCGCGGCCGAGATGATGTCGGGCGAGACCAAGATCGTCGGCGAACTGAATGGCGCGCAGGGGAAGGCGGTCGACATCGGCGGCTACTACCACCCGTGCGAGAAGAAGACCGCGGTTGCGATGCGTCCAAGCGCGACGCTCAACGCGATTGTCGACAACGCCGGTCGCGCCGTCGCGATGGCGTGACGCGACGCGAACGTGGCGAGAATTGTTTCGAAAGACACCGCGGGCCTGCCGTTTGGCAGGCCCGCGTGCGTTTTCAGCACGTCGCGTGGTACACCGCGGTTGAGCGAACTACCGCTGAACTGCGGGGTGCCCGATCTGACGGTCGATTGCGTTCCAGTACGCAGGATCGGCCGAGATTCCTGAGTTGTGGGATCCATCCAATTCGACCAGAGTCGCGCGCGGTTGGAGCGACCCGAGCCTACGCGCGTGGGCGATCGGCACGACTTCGTCCTCGCGCGCGTGGAGGATGAGGATCGGACAGGCAAGATTGGGCAGTACCTCGTCGGTACGAAAGGGATGCCGCACGATAAATGCCGGCGCGCCGTAGCCGGCGGCAAACGCGGCGATGCTCGTGAATGGCGACTCGAGGATGAGGGCGGTGATCGGGGTTGGAATCCGGGTGTCGCTGTTGCGTTCGGCGACGCGTGCCGCCACTTGGGTGGCCACGCCCGTTCCCAGCGACCGACCATGCAGGACGACAGGTCGTGCGCCGCGCGTCGCGAGTTCCGCGTCGAGGTGCGCGAGTACGTCGGCGACGATGCGCGCTTCACCAGGAGTTCCCGGGGTCCGCCCGTAGCCTCGGTACTCTGGAAGGAGCACGTCATAACCGCGCTGCGTCCACTCCTCGGCCTCGTGCAGCGTGTGATCGATGAGCTCGGCGTTGCCGTGGGTGAAGACGACAAGCCCGTGCGGCGTGCGGCCCGCAGGGAGCGCGCGCACGAGCCACGCCTCCGTCTCGACGCCGTCGTCTTGTGCGAGCCACCGCCGCACGATCCGTGGCTCCTCCGCGATCGCATCTTCGGTGAGCCCAATGCCCGCGACCTGCGGCAGGAACAGCATCCGATCCTGCACGAACCAGAGCGCGACGAGCCAGACGATGTACGCGACGAGCGTGACCCGCGCCACGCGCACGACCACGGAGCCGAAGCGCGTGCGCGTCGTAGATTCCTTTGCGGCCGGATCGGCGGACTGATTGGCGGCTGGGCGTGGGGGCGTCGGCATGTCGTTCGTCGTTGGTGGGGGCTTCTTGCGACGGATCATTTCGGATTCGCCCTCCGCCATGCGTGCATCGTACGACCTTGCGCGGTCCGCGCAGATTTCCCCGTGTTCGAGCGTCGTTGCTTTCGCTTCGATCCCGCATGGACGAATCCAACCAACCCGCCGGTGATGCCGCCGACTTTGCTTCTCTCTCCCATCCGAGCGATTTCTCGGGAACTGCGTCGTCGGAGTACGGCGCGGGAAAATCCACGGCCCTCAGCGAATCTCGCGACGACATGCGCATCGAGCGCGCGCGCGAGCTCCTTGCAAGCTTTTCGCGACGCACTGGCATCCATGCGCCCGGCGACTCCGGGCGGCGATATCTGTGGACGGATGCTTTCGCGGTGCAGGCGCTTCTCGCGCTCTCGCGCGCGACGGGGGAGAAGCGTCACAGTGCCGATGCGTTCCGCCTTATCGATCTTGTGCATCTTCATCTCGGAGCGCATCGATCCGACGATCCCCGCGTCGGATGGATCAGCGGGCTCGACGGGCCAACGGCTGAATCGCATCCGACACTCGGAGGATTGCGCATCGGAAAGCCGCTTCCGGAACGACTCGCGGACGCACCGTACGACGCGCGCCTCGAGTGGGAGCGTGACGGTCAGTACTACCACTACCTCACGCGTTGGATCAGTGCGCTCGTCTCGTGCAGTGCCGCGGTTCCGCGCGGCGACGCGCGCGGGCGATTCCTTGATCAGGCACGAGAACTCGCACATGCGATGCATGCGGCTTTCGTCTTTGAAGCGTGGCCCGGCGGACCAAAACGTATGCAGTGGAAGATGAGCATCGATTTGACGCGGCCACTCGTGCACGCGTCGGGCCTCGCCGACATGTTGGATGGCCTCGCAACATTCGCATCGCTTGAAGCGGCGTGCGGGAACGCGGCGATTTTCGATCCAGTACTTGCAGCGGCGACCGCAGAACTTCGCGCGATGTGCGATGCCGCGGGGACGTTCGCGACGGTTGATCCACTCGCGCTCGGCGGTCTACTTCTTGACGTCTCGCGATTGGTTCATCTCATCTCGCACGGGGCCATGGTGCGCGATCTTGCGACCGACCGGCTGGTCGAACGGCTCTTGGTTGATATCGATCGAGGCCTTGAGGCATTTGATCGCTCGGGCGCGCTCTTCACGGCGCTGGATCGGCGTCTGGGATTTCGCGAACTGGGCCTCGCGATTGGACTTCAGTCGATCACCGCGATGCGTGCGGCTGCGCAGCGTTCGCCCGCGCTCGTGGCCGGAATTGAGCCGCGCATCGACGCGCTGGCGAGACATCTGCCGCTACACACCCGCATCGAGCGCACATGGCTCGATCCCGCTGCGCAAGCGACGGAGACGTGGCGAGCACACATCGACATCAACGAAGTCATGTTGGCGGCCTGCCTGCTCCCGGAAGTCGTGCTGGAGTCGGCAATGAACGCATCTGTGTCGACGATTGCGTCCGCAACCACGACTGCAACCACGTCCGCAACCACGACTGCGACCACGACTGCAACCACGACTGCAACCACGACTGCAACCACGACTGCAACCACGACTGCAACCACCACGACGTCCTCACGCTCGAGCCTTTCGGCGATTGGGGAAGAGCGGACATTCAGTGCCTGAACAACGAAAACTTGCCGCGGGCAGGCCTTTCGCCGCCGCGCGATCCGTGCGAACATTCTGCGCCTTGCCTCCCTGACGTCCGGGAGAGGCGCGGCTCATTTGGATCGCACCATGTCCAACTCTTCGTCTGCACCGCACGGTTCACAGCACGAGCATCAAGAGCAGCAGGCCGCAGCGGCGAGGCCCGGAGGCTGGTTCGACCGGATCGAGCGGATCGGCAATGCGCTCCCCGAGCCTGCGCTCATCTTCGTCATCCTCTCCGCGGTCGTGATCGTGGTCTCCGCGATCGGTGCGGCCGCCGACTGGCGCATCCAGCCGGTGCGGCCGAAGGCGGAATTCGTTCAGAAGGTCGACGCGGCGGGGCAGCCCGTCGTCGACAAGAACAACAAGCCGGTTCTTGTGCCGAAGCTCAACGAACTCGGCAAGCCGATTGTGACGCTTGTCGGCGAGACGAACAAAGAAGGTCAACCCGTCGAACTCGTCGCAAAGAGTCTGCTGACGTCGGAGGGCATCTACTGGATGCTCTCGTCGATGGTGCGGAACTTCACCACACTGCCAGCACTTGGGCTCGTGTTCGTGTCGATGCTTGGAATCGGCCTCGCCGAGAAGTTCGGCATGTTCGGCGCACTCATGCGCTGGTTCGCCCTCATGACGCCGCGAAAGTTGTTGACGCCGGTCATCGTCTTCATCGGCGCGAACGCTGCCGTTGCCTCCGACGCAGGCTACATCATCCTTCCGCCGCTCGCGGCGGCGCTCTACCTCGCCATGAATCGCCCGCCGATCGCGGGCCTCGCTGCCGCGTTCGCAGGTGTCGCGGGCGGCTTCGGCGGGGGCGTCTTCCCGAACGCGGGTGATGGCTTCCTCGCGGGCGTTGCGACTTCGTCCGCAGCGATCGTTGATCCGAGTTACCACACGGTCGAGGCGACGCACAATTGGTACTTCAAGTCGGCGAGCAGCGTCATCATCATGCTGGCTGGTTGGTTCGTCACCGACCGGATCGTCGAGCCGCGCTTGCGTCGCATTGGCGGTTCAACCATGCCGACCAATGCGCCCACACTCGAAGAACTTGCGCTGAAACCCGAGGAGCGACGTGGGCTGCTCGCTGCTGGCGCGGTCGCGTTGATGGTCGTGGTGCTGTTTGCACTCGCGGTGCGCATTCCCGGTTGGCCGCTCGCTGGAACTGGCATTCTCATGGATGCGAAGGGCGTTCCGATCCCGGGCGAGCGTGAGGGAGAGCGCTGGTCGCAGGTGATTGTTCCGCTCATCTTCTTCGTCTTCCTGCTGCCCGGTATGGCCTATGGATGGATGACAGGTGCGCTCCGTCGGCAATCGGATTTCATCGACGGCATCTACCACGGCATTCGCTCGATCGTGCCGGTGCTCGCGATCGCGTTCTTCATGGGGCAGTTCGTCAACTACTTCACCTACACGGGCCTTGATCGCATGCTCGCGTACGCAGGAGGATCGTTCCTCTTCGAGGCGGATCTGCCTGTGCCGCTCCTCATTGTGCTCTTTGTCTTGCTTGTGGTCGCGGGCGACTTTGTCATGAGCGGCATGTTGAGTAAGTTCGGCGTGCTCGCGCCGATTTTCATTCCCATGTTCATGCTCGTTGGGATGAGCCCTGAACTCACGACCGCGGCATATCGAATCGGCGACAGCGTGGTCAACATCATCACGCCGCTCAATAGCTATCTCCTCATCATCTTGGTCGCGATGCAGAAGTATTCGAAGAACGCGGGCCTTGGCAGTCTTATCACGCTGATGCTTCCGTATTCGCTTGTCTTTGGCGCGGTTTGGACGCTCTTCTTGCTCGCGTGGTACTGGGTCGGTTTCCCACTTGGTACGCAGGCGCCGGTTTCGTATGTGCCTGGACTCTGAGTCTCGTCCGGAGCAGCGGATTGACGTTGCGATCGCGCGGATGCGCTGCATGTTGAGTCTGATGTGTGTGTCTTGCCAGTGCCATTTCGAGGTGTCGTTGAACAGCTTGAAGTCCTCGATCCGAGGAAAGTCACGGAATCCGTGCTCTCTGAGGAGTGCGATCACGATGTTCTGCGAGAAGTCGGTCTTGTGGAAGTCGACGGGCTCTATCTGTCCGTCCATGACCATCGGCTGCACGTAGTACTGCGCGTGGACGTCGTCCTGCTTCTCGGGGAAGAGTCGGCAGAGGATCTCGAGAGTGGGCGCGGCGATAGACAGGCGACCGGCCGGCATCAGCACGCACGCGGCTGCGGCGAAGGCCGTCGGCAGCTCGTCCTGGTAGCCGAGGTGCTCGTACGCGGGCGACGCGTCGATCTCGACGGCGCTCCCGTCGGGAAACATCGAGAGATCGCTGCACGTCGAGCGGACGTCCGCGCCGGGGCGGTGCTCGACGTTGACGATCAGCCAACCCGGCTTCCTTTCCGAGCCGCCACGGTGGAGCGGCAGTCGCTTTGCGCCCTCGGGATCGCTGTTCGTGTACCTTCAACTCCATGATCGACCGTTGTTTCGTGGGTTCTCTCTGCGTCGGGCGAAAGGCGGCCGCGACGGCGAGATTTGCGCCGTCATGGCACGTGAAAGCACTGGCAACTTCGCTCGTCCTGATGTGCATACTTCAGGCGATCGCGTGTACCGAGCAGGGTGTGCGTGGCGATCGCAATGCCGCCATCGCGGCGCGCTCATCGAACTCGGGTTTGCTCGACCGATCCACGGCACGTTCCGGAGTTCGTGTTGTGCAGGTCGATCCTGCAAAGTCCACCAATCGGAAGGATGGCGTGGTTCAGACGATCGAAGAAGCTGCTGCGGAAGTCGCCGTGGCGCGTGCCGGCGGTTGTCGCGCTGCGTGGCGTATTGAGTTCGTCGCAGGCGAGCATCTTGTGCAGCAGGGAGTCACGTTCGGCGAAAATGCGGGGCCGCTTGAGATCGTTGGTTGCCGTGCGACCTGCCAAGTTTCCGGGGAACCGAGTGATTTCGATCGTGGTTCGATGTCCACGCTTGTTGGCGCGATTTTCATCTCCAAGCCAGTGTGGGAGATGCCGCCGGAGGAGGTTCGCGCGCGCCTGCCCGAAGAATCGCGCGCGCACGTGCGAACGTTGTCGCTGCCTCGAGATGGGCGCGGAGGATGGAAGGCGGCATGGTCTGGTGGGCTTGCGGGTCCGGTGCACAGTGGCCATGCGGTCGATGTTCGTGCGATCCGAAGTGAACTGTTCATCGGGGACATTGCGTGCACGCCCGCGCGCTGGCCGAACGAAGGCTTCGCGGCAATCGCAGAAATCGTCGATCGTGGCTCTGCGCCGCGCGAGGCAGAGCCAGATATGCCAGCATCCACGCGGCGAACGGAGGCGCCGCGTGCCGGACAGTTTCGACCGATCGATGCCGCGCGCGTCACGCGATGGATGAACGCGCCGGACGCCTGGGCGCAGGGTTTTTGGAACTGGGATTGGTCGGACGAACAACTTCCCATCGCACGCGTTGATGCGGATCGTGGCGTGGTGACATTGGGGATGCCGCACCGATATGGTCTCGCGCAGCGCGGTACGTTCTTCGTAACCAACGTTCTTGAAGAGCTCGATGCGCCTGGCGAGTATTGGATTGACGTCGAAACCGGCCTGGTGTTTGCGTGGGTTCCGAGCGAACGTCTCCAAGAGCACGTTTCAGTTTCGGCACTCGCGTCACCGATGATCGTCATCGATGGGGCGGCGGATGTTCGCATCGAAGGCCTTGCATTTGAGCGGACGCGAGGCGGCGCGATCGAGTCGCGGGAAGTGACAAACCTCGAGATCGCACGATGTCGATTTCGAAACATCGGTGCGTGTGCGGTCGATGCGGAAGGCTCGCGAATCACCGTCGAGGAATGTGCATTCGAAGAGATCGGTGGCCGTGGAGTGCGCTTGCGTGGTGGCGATCGTCCAAGCTTGACCTCATCCGGAAGTGCGATCATGGATTCGCGCTTCATCGGCTGCGGGCGCGTACTTCGGAGCTACAACCCCGCGATTGATTTGGAAGGTGTCGGTCATCGCGTCGCCCACAATGAGATTGCTTTCCATCCGCATATCGCAGTTTTTCTGCGCGGAAACGACCATGTGATTGAAGCAAACGACGTGCATGATGTCGTTCTTGAGACAGGTGACGCCGGTGCCCTGTATTGCGGCCGCGATTGGACGAGCCACGGCAACATCATCCGAGGAAACGTGTTCTCTGCGATCCGTGGAACCGACGCGCGTTTCCAAAACGCTGTGTACCTCGACGATATGGCAAGCGGCTTCATCGTGGCGTCGAATCTCTTTGTGAACTGCAACTGGGGCATTCTCGCAGGTGGCGGCCGTGACAATGCAATTCGAGACAACATTTTTGCGGGATGTGGGAAAGCGATTTCGTATGACGCGCGCGGAGTGGGTTGGATGGCGGCTCATATTGCGGATCCTGCGACATCGACGCTCCACAAGAATCTCGCTGCGATGCCTCTGTCGAGCGAGCCGTGGCGGACGCGCTTTCCGACGCTTGCCATGTATCTCACCGATCGTTTCGGCCGGCCCGCTGGGAGTTCGATTACAGGCTCTGTGCTCGTGGGGACACCGCTCGGGCGCATCGACGATCGCGAGTGCGTGCGCGTGGAGGATCCGCTCGTAATTCCCGTCGAGAAAGCGGCGATGCGCGCGATGTGCGAGAAATTTCTCGCGGAGGCTCGCGCGGGCACAGTCCGACTCGGAGGGGTACGAGTGGGGCCGGTTGGGCCGGTGCGCTAGGCTCTGTCTGGCGGATGCGCCGGGCTTCCATCCGCGCGGCATCCCGATTGGCCCCATGCTTGGCGTTGTCGGCTTCGACTCACCGTATCGCTGCGGATACGGCTTCGTCTCGCCTCCTTGCCACTCGGGCGCCGACGCGGATTTCGGGCCCTCGGCGATCCGTCAGACAGAACCTAGTCCGTTCATCGATCCGAAAGCTCTCGCGCGCGTGACGACTCCTTCGCGCTGAAGCGGAGCGTCCTTCACGTCGCGCTCGCGCGTGTACTCCATGATGTACTCCATGATGTACTCCATGATGTGCGCAACGAGCGGCCGCGCGCTTATATCGCGGCGCTTCTCCAACTCGCGGATCCTTCGGTATGCCTACGTTGAGGGAAAAGTGCTTACGGAAGATTGCGCGATGACGAATGCGCGAAACCCGTTGAATGACTGCGTTTTCGCGCGTTGCGCTCGACACCGAGGCTCGCATCCATAGCATCGCGACGACGGACCTCATCGTCAGGTTCTCACGCACAGATCGGAGCGATGTATGCAGCAAGAGCGTGGAGCAATCTCCGCGGATGGTGAACCTATCCGCCGTTTTCTCGCAGAACGATTTCTCTTTGATCCAGATGCTGCGATCGATCCACGATCGTCGCTTCTTGGCGAGGGAATCCTTGATTCGACGGGCGCAATGGAGCTCGTTCTTTTCTTGGAGGAGCAGTTTGGAGTTGAGGTCGCCGACGATGAACTCGTTCCTGCGAATCTTGATTCGATTGAACGCATCGTCTCGTTTGTGGTTCGCAAGCGATCAGTGACGCGAACCACGTGGACGGTTGGTGCTTCCGGAGTTCCAGCACCCGAACATACGCCTTCCAGCAAAGAGGACCGCCGTGCTTCTACTCGATGAGATCATCCTCGAGCGTGCGAGTGAAGCAGCATCGGCTCGCGGTGTCGCTCGACCTGCGTTGATCGACGGTGATCGTTCGCTCGACTGGAAAAATCTTGCGGAGGCCTCGCGTCGCGCAGCACTTTCGCTGCAGCGTGCTGGAGTTCGACGAGGCGATCGTGTTGCGGTCGTTGCGCCGAATGCGATCGAGTCGGTCGTTGCCTATCTCGCCGTGATGCGCGTGGGCGGCGTGCTTGTGCCGATTCCCGTAGATATTCGCATGCCGCGGCTTCGCGCAGTGCTCGCGGACTGCGATCCGCAATCAGTGGTGGCGCCTCGTTCGGTGTTGGCATCACTTCGTGCGTCGCTCGCGGATGAGAGTGATGGCATCGACGCGCGTTGGATGGAGTTCGCGCTCGATGATGGATTTGGTCGACCTTTGGGCGTTTCTCCCGAATTCGGAACGCGCCCATCAGCATCGACGCTCACAGGACGCGAATCAGGTTCGATTGACATCGATCTCGCGGCGATTCTCTACACGTCTGGAACGACGGGAGAACCCAAGGGTGTGATGCTCTCCCATGCCAATCTTCGCAACACCACGTCGGCAATCGCGACGTATCTCGGTCACGACGCGGTGGCAACGCCGGATCTTGTTTCATGTGCCGTTCCGATCGCGTACAGCTACGGACTTCTGCAGGTGCTCACCGCACTACGTAGCGGCGCGACGGTTATTTTGGAGCGCGCATTCGCATTTCCTTACGATGCACTTCGTCGTATGGAGCGGCATCGCGCGACGGTGGTGATCGCGGTTCCAACCATGATCGCTCGTATCAATGCGACATTGCCGCATTTTGACGTCGATCTTTCCTCGATTCGGGCCGTCACGAATGCGGCGGCGCCGTTGCCGTCCTCGCATGTCATGCGCTTGACTGAGTTGCTTCCCAACGTTGCGTTGCATCTCATGTATGGGCAAACAGAGTGCTCGCGCGCGGCAACGCTTGTTCCAAGTCTCGCTCGACTCCATCCAGAGTCGGTCGGGACGGCGATACCAAACTGCGAACTTTTCCTCATCGATGCGGATGGTCGTCGATTACCGCCTGGGAGTGAGGGCGAGCTTGTGGTGCGGGGTGCGAATGTCGCGCGGGGATATTGGAGGCGACCAGATCAAACGGCGGCGAAATTCGTTGCCTCGCCGATCGACGATGCCCCAGAATCTGAACGAGTCTTGAGGACAGGCGATCGATTCCGTATGCAACGGAATGGTCTCCTCACGTTCATCGGTCGCGAAGATGAAATCTTCAAGTGTCGTGGCGAGAAGGTTGCGCCGATCGCGATTGAGCGCGTGCTCTCCGAACTGGACGGTGTCGTCGATGCCGCGGTGACTGGTGTGGCGCATGAAGAAGACGGCACCGCGATTCATGCGGTGGTCGTCTTAGCAGCAGATACGACGATCGATGAGCGCGCCATTCGCGCGCACTGCCGTGAGATGCTCGAGCCAGCGCTTCATCCGCGTTTCATCGAGTTTCGTCGAGAAATTCCACGAACTGAAAACGGCAAGGTGGTTCGTCGCGCGCTTGTTGGGGCG
>CAIWCL010000246.1 GCA_903911205.1 uncultured bacterium | reverse complement strand
CGAGGGGCTGACAAACGAGGGGCTGACAAACGAGGGGCCGGAGAACGAGTCGCTCGACACATCATCCACCGCGACTCCGGACGCAAACACCATTGCCGAGGATGAACCAACGCAAGAGGACGCGGAAACTGAGGCGATTGCCGACGCGGTACCCGTCGTGACTGCGCTTCCGTGGTGGGGCTTTGTCGCGTTGAGTGCGCCGACATTTCTTGTCGTCGGTTGGTTCGGGCTGGTCGTGCGGCGGCGGCTTCAAACGCATGCCGAGTTCGTGGCTGCGGCCTCGCGGATGATCCTTCTCCTCGGCCTCCTGACGTTCGTCTTCGAAGCCGCGCTGATCATCGCCATTCCGGGCATTCCTGCATATCCGCTCGTTTCGATCTTCTTCTGGCACGCGACCGCTTCGCTCTTTCTTCCGTGGTCGTGGCGCGAGTCACTCAAGCCCATTGCGCCACTGCTCGCGTGCTGGCTGCTGCTCTCGCTCGGCCTCGCGGTGCAGCAGAATGCCTGGATCCCGCTCGTCCTCAAAGTTGTTGCAGTCCCCTTCATCTTCGCGCCCGCGCTCGTCCTCTGCTACGTGCGCCTCCAGTGGCACCAAAGCAAGTTCAAGACTGGTTTCGTCGGACGACGCTTTCTTGAGATGCGACGCGAATATCAGCAGGCGCGCGCTGTACACGAGTCGCTCTTTCCCAAGCCATTTTCGACAGAGTGGATGCGCTTCGACTTCGGCTACCGTCCCGCTGCGGAAATCGGCGGAGACTTCATTCACGCCTGGATCGGCGAGGATGACTGCTTCTATCTCACGCTCATCGATGTGACGGGCCACGGGCTCGCCAGTGCGATGAGCGTTGCGCGCATCCACGGTGAAATCGAGCGGCTCCGTGACGAACACCCTGATGAAGGCCCTGCGAAATTGCTCGCGCGGCTCAATCGCTACTTTCATCGCTTGCTTGCACGCCACCGTCTCTACGCAACTGGCATCCTGCTCACAATTGATCCGCGTTCCGGCGAACTTCGTTACGCAAGCGCCGGTCACCCTCCGATTTTCCTCCGTTCCAAAGGCACCGTGACCGAGCTCGCATCGACCACGTTCATGCTTGGAGCCGTGGACAACGAGACGTTTGGCGAGGACGAAGTCACGCTCCAACTGAACGAGCGCGACACGCTCATTCTCTTCACCGATGGCGCCTACGACGCGAAGAATCCACGTGGCGAGCGCTTCGGACTCGAACAACTGCGCGACACGATTGCGCGACCGGTTGCGCCGCCGAAATGGACGCAGTTCTTGATGCGTCTTCTCGAAACCTACGAGGCAGGTGTGGCCGAAGACGACTTGTTGATCGCAGAAATCACGCTGCTGCAACGGCGCTCGGTCTCACACGTGACCGGCGATCCGCTGCCTCTTCCACGGGCGTTCGCGGAGTTGGGAGAGGATTCTTGAAGCACGATCCTGCGAACGCGGCGCACGGAGATTCACAACTCCGCCCTTCACTCTCTGGCGCGCGCATGCAGGAATTGCTCGCGATGGCGGTGCGCGTGGCGTCGCGCGGGCATGGCGGTGCGGAACCGAACCCGATGGTTGGTTGCGTGATCGCCGATCGAAACGGAAACGTCATCGCCGATGGCTACCACCGCCGCTGCGGCGGACCGCATGCCGAAGTGGATGCGCTCGCCGCCGCAGGTTCGCGTGCACGAGGTGCTCTCGCGCTGGTGACGCTCGAGCCGTGTAACCACCGCGGTCGAACGGGGCCGTGCAGCGAAGCGCTCGTGGCTGCCGGAGTGTCGGAGGTCATCTACGCGGTCGCGGATCCAAATCCGCTCGCCAAAGGTGGCGCAGCACGACTTCGTGAATGCGGCATTCGCGCGTTTCACGTGCCACATGCGGCAGCCACGGAACTCGCACTTCCGTTTTTGAAGCGCATGCACACAGGACTGCCGTGGATCAGCGCCAAATGGGCGCAATCGATCGACGGCGCCGTCGCGCTCGCAAACGGTGACAGCCAGTGGTTGAGTGGCACGCGATCGCGTCGCCTTGTACATCGCGAACGTGCGCGCGTCGATGCGATTCTGACTGGGATCGGAACGGTCCTTGAGGATGACCCACGTTTGACCGCACGCGAAGTGCGCGTACATCGTGCGCAGCGTCGCGTGGTGTTTGATCCGGACGCTCGAACTCCGCCCGATGCAAACGTCCTCAAGCAGGACAACGAGAGCGCCGCGCCGACGACCATTCTCGTGGATCCGACTTCGGGAAACGACCTTTCGTTTGCGCGACGCGTGGATCTCCTCGCTGCCCGCGGCGCGCGCGTGATGCCACTTGGTCCGGGCGGCACGCTTGAAACGGCACTGCGCGCACTCGCGGGCGAAGGCGTTTCGACCCTCCTCGTTGAGGCTGGTGGCGGACTTGTCGGGCGACTGCTTCGCGAACAACTCCTTGATGAAGCTTGGGTTTTCGTGGCGCCACTGCTCGTTGCCGACGATGTTGCGCGTCGCTCCGCGCGCGGTTTGGCGCCCGAAGTGCTTGCGGCGATTCCCCGCGGTCGCCTCCTTTCCGTTCGTCGGCGAGGCGAAGATGCGCTCCTCCACTATCGCTGGGCGCGTGTGGCGACGTGATCACCCCAGCGAACGCGAACAGGATCGAGCACAGGATGACGCACGATGCATCACTCGATCACCGAGGAGTGCATACGTCGCCGATACATGGTGAAGTCATGGCGTTGACTTTCGGGTGAACCCGAGTTCCGAAGCCATCACAGGCACGTCAATCGCGCCGAAGACGCGAAGTACCCCATCGCCATTCTCAAAGATGGTCTTTCCGTCGGTCCTTCGCGCGATACGCACCGTATCGAGCGGTTCGTTGGCGAATCCTCGGAACGTCACTTGCGCGACTCTCCCTTCCTCGGGAAATGCAGCGATTTCGACGGCACCCGCGCGCGTTTCGCACAGTGCCGTCAGCAGCCGCTCGACCGCTTCCGTTGATGCTGCACCGGACAGCACCTCGGAACTCCCCTCTGCAGCGCGCGTCGCGCTCCAACCACTGATCTCACGCGTGAGCGTCAGTCGTTCGCCACGCGTGACGTCGCCGAGGATGATCTCAATCGTCGCAACGTCGCGCGGGCGCACCGATGTCGCAAGCGCGTCGATCAATCGATCGGCACGCGGAACCAATCCTGCAATCTCTGCCGCAGGGAGCCGCACCACCGACACGGTGCCTTCGACAAGCCCGAACCGATCTTGAGCGCCGAGAGAGACAGCGTCACCGATACGAAGCGCGCGTGTTCCTGTGGCAGTCTCGACTTCGATTCGTGCGGCGGGTGGATCGATGCCGTACACCGACGGCTCGCGCGGGTCGTCGACGATAAAGCCCGCAGAACGCGCTCGACGAAGCGCATCGATCAACTCTTCAGACTGCTGCCGATCTGCCCGCGACTTCACCGGAGCAACGAGCATGTAGCCATTCTTCTCACGAATGAGCTCGGTACGGTTCGCGCCCGATACAAAGACCACGCGCGTCACATCGCCAAGATCAGGGAAGAGTTCCCGCCGTCGGAAGTCGCGAAGATCTCGCTCGAGTGCGAATTCGTGGAGCGCACCGTCGACAACGTCGTACCCCGCGTCGCCTTGAAGTCGAGCGAACGCACGGCCCGCGAGACTTCTCCGGCCGAGTTCGACGACAACTTCCCGCCTTGCACCATCGGCACTGGGAGCTTCACGAAGAGTCACGGTGGCGATCGCGGGTGCGAGGCCAGCCGCGGCAAGCGTCGCGTGCGTCGGCCCGTCACCCACATGCCCCCCGTCCGTCGGCGTTTCCGTGGCGGCGTCGACATGACGCACCGACTCCGCCTTCAAAACACGGGTGATGAATTGCCGTACCGCCCACGTATCGGCGGCGTGTGTCACGGGCTCTACCTGACGCCACGATTCCTGTGAGGCGCCCGTGTTCGCCGCTCCGGGTGCTGCGGAAGTTGGACTCGAATTGGGACTCGAATCGGGACTCGAATTGGGACTCGAATTGGGGTTCAATCCCAGCCCGTTTCGCTCAAAGACAAATCGTCTTCCATCGCGCGTGAGTTCAATGCGATCGACGCGATCTGGGTCGATTGCATCCGCACGAATCAAAGCGCGGTTCGTGGGGCCGTTTGACGTCGTAGGCTCTGCCAGTCGCGATGCCGCGACGGCACAGAGACCCGCAATACCAAGCGCCATGAGCGATCGAATCCATCTCATGCGCGCACCCTCCTGCGTCCAACGCGAATCGCCCCGAGCGCGATCGGACCGAGGACGAGCACGAATGTTCCGCCGATCATCCAGGCACGACGCGCGCTTTCATCAAGTCCCTCGATACGTGGCACTTCTCGACCGGAGAGACCTGCATCAAGAAGATCGTCGCGTCCGGCGAGCCATGCCGCGAGCGCGAGCAACAACTCACGATTTCCGGCATTTCCGAGCGCGGTTCGCCCGCCGCCGAGGTCATCCGACAGATCGGCGAGGCTCGTCAACATCCATCCGCCACTTGCGACGAGCGCAACACGCTGTGGTCCTTGCGAGAGCTTTCGTTCGGCGATGACCACGATCGGCAGCGCCGTACGGAACCGCTTTCGATCGGGAACCTCGCGAACGCCGTCGCCATCGCCACGCCAGTCGTCCGCGAGCCAACGATCTGCAGACGGCTCGATTTCGACGATCGTCTCTCGACGAACTCCCGCTGGCGCGGACTCCGAAATCGCAACAGGCATCGGTTGATTGAGAAGAAGTGGCCGGCCGGCGAGTCGACCGGAGACTGGCGACGACGGTACACGTCGCACCAATTGCCACGGCTGCGCGGTCGGTGTGCCGTCTTCTGCGGCCACGAGTTCAAGCACCACTTTGCCTGCGTCCGGCGCGAGCCCGAACGGCGCAAGGAGCGTCTGCCACGGATCGGGTTGCCCAAGCACCGCGAGCATGCTACGGCCAGCCGTGACGAGGACAGACGCGCCCTCGGAAACCAATTCACCCGCAACCGTCGCAAGCAATTTTTCCTCGCGTGAAAGATCGAGTTGCGTACGCCGGAGCGCGGGAATGACGACAAAAACTTGCGGGCGTTTGTCGCGGGCGATCGGACGTTCGCCCCGACCTGGAGTCCACTCCGCCACCGAAAACCCGGAGCTTCGAAGCGCATCTGCCATCGCGGTCAAATCGCTGAAGTCCTGCTTCTTCTTGAGGAGCGAGTCGCGTTCACAGTGCACGAAAACCACTTCAGGCATCGCGCCCGTTGCGATGCTGCGGATCGCACCCGAGAGCACTTCTTCGCCGCGGAACGAAAAACTGTAACGCCCGGCGTCACCCTCCACACCGCTTGACTTCGGAAAGATGCGCCATGCAGGAACCGTCGCCAGACGGCCATTTCCTACAACGACTGCGGCTTCACCGCCGACGAGTTCGCGGCCTAAAACGTCGAACTCGAGTTCAGGTAACGCCTCAAGTTCTTGCCGCGCGGCGAGCATCTTTGTCGCCATTTCTTCGAAGGTCGTGAGACGCGATTGCGCAATGTTGCGCACACTTGTCGGAAGCGATGGCTGGGAACGCCAATTGGCGAACAGCGTCGCCGCGGACGCAAGTTGATCGCTCCACACACGGAAACCTTGCGCAAGCGCACTCCGCGCGCCCTCGATATCGGGAAGCGGCCGCGTTGCACTCGTGCGCGAAAGTTCGACGACGCGTGCCCGGAACTGTTCGCCATCGGAAGCGATTTGGGCGAAGAACCCCGCGAGTTGCTCCAGCGTGCGACGCACATTGTCTTGGGACGCGTTGTCAGTCGCCTTTGCTCCCGACAATTGCGCGGCCGCGGCGCGAAGGCCAGCGGGCTGGGTGGCGGCGTCAGCGCGGAACGAATCGAAAACCGCGAGCCCTCGCTGAATCGCCTCTTCACTCTTCGCCAAATCCGACGCGCGCATCGCAACGATTCCCGCGAGTTCGCCTTCGAAGATTCCACTCGTGGCGGGATCCGTCGGATCGATTCGACGTGCATCGATCGATGCATTGGCATCGCGGAAGCGCTCGAGTACTTCGTCGATCTGTCGAAGCACCGCGGGATCTGTCTTCGCGGCATCGACAAAGAGCAGCACCTTCCACGGCCCCTCGAGGCCGGCGAGCAGGTTTTCTGTCGATGGCGCAAGGCTGTAGGCTCGCGTCTTTGTCGCGTCGATTTCAACGCGCATGGCCGGCTGTGCCGCAAGCGCGACGATCGCCACGAGCGCCGCGGAGACGCTCGCGACGAACAACACTCCCTCAACGCGGCCGAGGACGCGCTTCCACATGCGTCGAGAGGTTCGCTCTCGTGGGCGCTCGAGCAAGACTGTTGCTGTCACGAGTCCAACCGCGACAAGCGCTAGAAAATAGACAATCGCGGTGGTGTCGAAGATGCCGAGAGCGAAGCCTTCGAGGCGTCTGAGCGGATCGCACGCGGCGGCCAGTGGCGCGTAGGCGATCGGGAGCACTCCGACGAGAAGCCGCGATCCAGCGACGAGTGCGAACCACGCGAAGAACGCGCCAAGAAATGCGACGGTTTGACTGGCGGTGGTGGCGCTGACAGCGATGCCGATGGCACACGCCGCGCAACCTGCAAGGAAGAGCCCAAGCAGTCCGCACGCCGCCTCACCAAAGTCAGGCGACGCGTAGATCTCGAGCGGAATCAAGAGGAGTGCGAGAGGGACAAGGCTCGCTGCGACAAGAACTGCGCAACCGATTGCTTTCCCAAGCACCATTTCGAGCGGAGTCAATGGACTCGCGAAGAGAGTTTCCCAAGTCTTCAGTCGGAACTCTTCGCTGAACGAGCGCATCGAAATCGCGGGCGCCGTTGCAAGGAGCGCCCACCCTGCGGCGAGGAGTGCCGATCGAAGGGTCGCGGGGCGACTTTCCTCAAAAACTCCGGCGAAGAACGCAATCGCGGCGACCGCGCCCGCGATCGCGAGGACGATCCAACCTGTCGCGCCCGCAAAGGCACTCGTGACCTCGCGCCGCGCAACGGCGATGACTCGCTGCGTCGACCGCATCATCGCGCGCCTCCCGTCACAATCGAAACGAAGATCTCTTCGAGTCGCATCTCGGAGGTTTCAAACACGCGTACGGCAATCCCAGAGCTCGCCAGCGCGCGCGCGAGCCGGTCGCGAGACGCTGCTTCACGGAGCAGGATTTCTGCGGCGTTCCACCCGGCGTCGAGTGGCGTGGTTGAAACCACGACAATTTCTCGATCGTCGATGAGCATTGTCACGGCGGGGATTCGGTCGAGCATGCCCTCGCATTCGACGCGATAACGATGTCTCACCACATCACCCACTGCGTGCCCACCAAGATGG